>NZ_JBFAJK010000004.1:0-278024 GCF_040655175.1 Micromonospora sp. NPDC050495
CTGCCGTCCTCGTTGAACGCCTCGTTGACCACGTCCCAGGCGGCGAGCTTGCCCCGGTAGTGGGCCATCACCCCGTTGATGTGGTCGATCATCGCTTGGCGCAGGCTGCTGCCGGACAGGCTCTGCATCCAGCCCGGCTGCTGGGCGTGCCAGGCCAGGGTGTGACCGCGGACCTTCAGGCCACGCTGGGTCGCCCAGTTGTAGATCTGGTCACCGGAGTTGAAGTTGAACTGGCCCCGCTGGGGCTCCGTCGCGTCCGGCTTCATCTCGTTCTCAGCCGTGATCATGTTGAACTCACGCGCCGCGATCGTGCTGTACGTCGAGTCACCGAGCCGGCCCGCCGCGATCGCCGTGCCGAAGTACCGGCCCGACTGCGCGGCCGCCGCACCCAACGTGCTCGCCGCGGCGTTCGCCGACGGCATCATCACCGCGACCGCGGCCACTGTCACGACGCTGACCGCGCCGGCGAGCAACGCTCTGACGGCGGGCGAGCGCCGCCGCCTGTTCCCGCCACGATGAACGGATGGGCTCATTGCCACCTTGGCCTCCTTACTGGCCAACACCCAAGCCGTCTGGGCGGGGACGACTGGACGTCATGTTCGGAAGATTTAACGGCGCCAATGCTTCCATCGGCCATCCGTCCAGGACAATAAGTTTCGGAAAAGTTTCGGGAGTGTTTTTTGCCGGCCGGGCGCCCCGGATCACGACCGGCGCCGCGCCCCGAATTCCGCGTCTGAGCAGGGCGAACCCGACGATCGCCGGAGGACCGTCAACAGTTGTGTGCATCGATGGACTTGGCGGCGTGGCGTGGCCGGTCGCCCCGGTACGGTGACCGGCCACGCCCGCCCGATCGGCGGTCAGGAGACAGTGCAGGCGACCCCGTTCAGGGTGAAGCCGGTCGGCTTCGGGTTGGTGCCGGTGTGGGTGCCGTTGAAGCCGAAGCTGGTCGACGCCCCGGGCGCGAGCGTTCCGTTGTAGGAGACGTTCGACGCGGTCACCGCGGTGCCGGTCTGGGTGACGTTCGCCGACCAGCCCTGACCCACCTTCTGGCCGGTGCTCGGGAAGGTGAAGGCGAGGGTCCAGCCGTTGAGGGTCGTCGTGCCGGTGTTGGTGACGGTGATGTTCGCGGTGAACCCGGTGTCCCAGGTGCTGGTGACGTACCCGACGGCGCAGCCGCCGGCGGTCGGTGGATCCGCGGTGGTCACGGTGACCGGCGCGGAGGCCGCGGAGACGTTGCCGGCCGCGTCCACCGCGACCACGGTGAAGGTGTAGGCGGTGGCGGCGGTCAGCCCGGTGACCGCGAGGGTGGTGCCGGTGGTCGAGCCGACCAGGACGTTCCCGGACCGGTAGACCCGGTAGCCGGTGACGCCGACGTTGTCGGTCGCCGGCCCCCACGCGAGGGTGAGCCCGGTCGGGCCGACCGCGGACGCGGTGGGCGTGCCGGGGGCGGTGGGCGCCGTGGTGTCCTGGGCCGGCGCCGCCGGGGTGGTGACGCTGACCGTCGGCGAGGCCGTCGACCGGTTGCCGGCGCCGTCGCGAGCGACCACGGAGAACTGGTACGTCCGCTCGGGCAGCAGCCCGGTGACGGCGAGGGTGTTCGTGGTGGACTTCAGCAGCACCAGGGCGTCGCTGCCGACCTGGGCCTGGGTGATGTCGTAGCCGGCCAGGCCGCTGCCGCCGGTGTCGGTGGAGGCGGGCCAGGTCAGGGTGAGCCCGGTCGAGGTGACGCCCGAGGCGACCGGGGTGCCGGGCGCGGTCGGCGCGGTGGTGTCCGGGGTGGCCGGGCCGGGCTCCTCACCCCAGACCCGCACGCCGGCCTCGTAGAGCGGCACCTTGCGGTTCGGCCCGGCGGTGGCCTGGTACGACGGGTCGTTGGTCGGGTCCCAGGTGCCGCCCTCCGGCACGCCGATCTTGAACTGCACCTCCATCCGGTGCTGCGACTGCCCGGCCGGGGCGATGGTGTAACCGGTGCAGTCGACCTCCACGTACCAGATGTCGCCGCTGTACTGCTTGGCGGTCGACGGCGACGGGCAGCCCTGGGTGTAGCCGGGGGTGACGGTCACCGAGCCGGTGCCGTCGGGGCGGAAGTAGTAACGGAACTTCGCCGTCTTCAGCGCCCGGGCCGGGAAGCCCGACTTGTTGTAGATGATCGCCTTGAGCCCGGTGGACCGGGTCTCCGCCTGCATCACCGTGGTCTCCACGGTCAACTCGTCCAGGTCCGGCGTCTCGGCGGTCGGGAAGCCGGCGAGCGGGGTGCCGCCGTACTCCTTGCTGAGCCGGGCCAGGGCGGAGGTGAAGCCGGCGTTGTAGTCGGTGGCGACCTCGTTCATCACGTAGTCCGACCGGCTGTCGGTGTAGGCGTCGTTGGCCGAGGAGGGGCCGCCGACCAGCGCGCCGTAGAGCACGTGCCGGGTCTCGGTGGGCACGGTCTGGCTGTCCCACCAGGAGCCGTGCGCGGTGCGGTGGTGCGGGTTCTTCGGCGAGTTGGCGCCGAAGCCGATCAGGTAACTGGAGTTGCGCGGGTTGTCGCCGAGCGCGTAGTTGATCTGCCGGACGGCGAAGTCGTGGTAGCGCGCCTTGCGGGTGGCGTCGGCGGTCTTGTCGCTGTAGACCAGGGCGGCGAAGGCGGTGTTGGCGGCGTAGCGCAGCGACCCCCAGGAGTCGAGCACCGCCTCCCCGCCCGGCGAGTAGTTCACCTTCGAGCCGTTCACGCCGACGGTCCACCAATCCAGCCACCGGTTGGCGTCGTCGACGTACTTCTGCTTGTTGGTCAGGTTGGCCAGCAGCACGTACGCGCCGAACTGCTTGTTGTCCCAGGCGATGGTCCACTTGTAGGAGCGGGTGGTGGACTGCGGCTCGGTGCCGAGCTTGTCGTACTCGCTCTCCGCCTTGGCCAGGTAGCTCGCGTCCCCGGTGGCCCGGTAGAGCCAGATCGCGCCCCAGACCAGCTCGTCCTGGTAGCCGCTCCACGACTTGTAGAAGCTCGTCGCGTCGGTGATGCACTCGTGGTAGCTCTTGCGCACCGTATCGGCGAACGTGTAGAGCTGCTTCGCGTGCCCGAGCAGCTTGTCGGCGTAGGCGGCGTCGGTGGAACGGAACACCATCGACGAGGCGGCCATCGCGGCCGCCGTCTCCCCCGCCAGGTCCGCGCCGCCACAGCTCGCATCGATCTTGTACGCGGGCCGTGCCATCGGCAGCACCTCGGCCGGCCCCCACCACTTGTGGTCGTCGTCGCCCTTGCCGATCTGCCCGTAGAGGACGTTCGGCGCGGGGTGTGCCTTGACGAAGTAGTCGTTGACCCAGCGCAGGTTGTTGAGCAGGTTGGTGAGCTGGCCGGAGGCGACGTAGCCGTCCCGGTACTCGACCGCGCCCCAGGCCAGCATCGTGGTGCTGAACGCCATCGGGAAGCCGAACTTCACGTGGTCGCCCGCGTCGTACCAGCCGCCGGTGAGGTCGAGTCCGACGTCGGCGCCGTCGGTGAGCGCCGAGTCGCCCCGCCAGGAGACCCGGTTCCAGGCCGGCTTCTTGCCGGACTGCTGCGCCTCGTAGAACAGGATCGACTTCTGCAACGCCTCGGCGTAGTTGAAGCTGGCCGCGGCCTGTGCCGGCCGGGGTGCGGCGACGGCGGTCAGGGCGAGGCTGAGCCCGGTGGCGAGGGCCGCGCCGGCGGCGAGGGCGCGGCGCACCCCGGAGCGGCCGCGCGCGGGTGGTCGGGTGCGGTGCAGCATGGCGTACTCCTGGGATGGGTGCCGCACGGCGGCCGACCGGACGGGGGACGGCCGTCGGAGGTGAACCGCCGCGCGGGCGTGGTGGTGGGGGCCGCCGCGGGAGCGTGGAAGCGCTCCCATGGACAAACGACAATCTAATCGGCCGGCGGCCGGTTGGGAAGACGGTCGGCCGCCGGGCCGGGCGACGAACCGCGCCAGCGCCGAAGGCCGCCGGCGCGTTACAGCGACACGCCCCGGAATTGGCATGATCTTGGCGGGAATTTCGATGTTGAGCGCCACGTCTGCGCAGCTCAGGCCGATCGACCGATGTCGTAAGAGGCCTCACGTTATGGGAACATGTGCCGTCCCCTCTCCCGATCTCGGAGGAATCTCATGCCACAGCGTCGGTACGTGGCGCGCGCGGCTGTCACCGCGTCCGCGGCGGCGGCCTGCCTCGCTCTCGCCACCCCGGCTTGGGCGTCGGCCGGCGTCACCAACCCCACCCTGCGCCAGGCCGGCAAGCACCTGCTGGCGTCCGACAAGGACGCCAACAACAAGGGCTTCGGCAACTGCGCCGGCGCCGACCAGCAGGCCGGCCAGGACATCTGGGTCTTCATCTGGCCCGGCAACGACGTCGAGAGCGTCGACGCGGTGAAGATCGGCTGGGACACCGACAACGACAAGACCGCCGACACCTTCAAGACCCTCGCCGACGGTCACTTCACGACCGACAACGGCGCCAAGAAGGTCTGGTTCGCGACCCCGACCGGCTGGCGGCTGGAGAGCGGCGAGTCGACCATCCACGGGCAGGTGCCGCAGAACCTGTTCAACCTGACCCACACCTGCTCCGGCACCACCCAGACGCAGTCGCCGTCGCCGACGCCGTCCACCACGGACAGCCAGTCGCCGACGCCCGGCGACTCGGGCACCCCGACGCCGGGCCAGCCGGGCGGCACCGAGACGCCCGGCCCCAGCGGCTCCGTGGGCGGCGGCGCCGGTGGCGGCGGCAGCCTCCCGATCACCGGCGTGGCCGCGACCAGCATCGCGGTCACCGGCGTCGCGCTGATCGGCGGCGGGATCGCGCTCATGACCCTGCGGCGACGCCGCGACCGGATCACCTTCACCAGCTGACCTCCCGCCCACCATGCGACCGGCCGCCGGACCCCCGTTCCGGCGGCCGGTTCACGTCTCCGGCCGCCGGTTCACGTCTCCGGCCGCCGGTTCACGAGTCCGGCGGCCGGGTCCGCGTGTCCGGCGGCCGGGTTCGCGTGTCCGGGGCGGCGATCACCGCGCGGCGCGGTTGAACCGCGCGGCGCATCGCTACGTACTGACCGGTAACCCGGTCGACGCCGCCCGGAGCTGAATCACATCATCGATCGCTGTCTATTTGTCGCCCCCGTACCCCCAGGTCAGGCCGGTGTCCGTCGGGCCGTGACGCGTCGCGACGGCGGCCCGGGCGTCCTGGCATACGAGCGTACGGTTGCCCGGCCGCTCGGCCGCGCGGGACAGTACGCCCCACCAGCGGTGCCATCGACGCCGCCGCTCCCCCGGACAACCCTGAGGAGATCGCGATGGCTCTCAGACTTGCCGACGGCACCTCCTGGTCGGACACCCTCGCCCGCGCGGTCGCCGCCGCGCCGGAGGCCTTCGGCACGGCGCCGGACGGCGCGGCCACCCTGCACAACCTCACCCAGGGCCGGTGGCAGGCGGTCGGCACGCCCACCCCGGTGCGTACCCCGGTCGACAACACCGTCCTGGCGCACCTCGCCCGCGTCGACGCCGACGCGGCCCGCAGCGCCGTCGCGCACGCCGCGGCCGACCACCGGCAGTGGGCGCAGACCCCGCTCGCCGAGCGCAAGGCGCGGGTCACCGACGCCCTCGACGCGCTCACCGCCCACCGCGACCTGCTGGCCATGCTGCTGGTCTGGGAGATCGGCAAGCCGTGGCGACTGGCCTGCGCCGACGTCGACCGGGCCCTGGACGGCGTGCGGTGGTACGTGCAGGAGATCGACCGGATGCTCGCCGACGGCCGCGAGCCGCTGTCCGGGCCGGTCAGCAACATCGCCTCCTGGAACTACCCGATGAGCGTGCTGGTCCACGCCGAACTGGTCCAGTTGCTCGCCGGCAACGCGGTCATCGCGAAGACCCCGTCCCAGGGCGGCGCGGTCTGCCTCACCGTCGCGCACGCGCTGATGCGCCGCGCCGGGCTGCCCGCCACGCTGCTCTCCGGCGGCGGCGAGGAGCTGTCCGAGGTGCTGGTCCGCGCCCCGGAGATCGGCGCGGTGGCGTTCGTCGGCGGGCGCTCCAACGGCGGCAAGGTGGCCGCCGCGCTGCTCGACTCCGACAAGCGACACTTCATCGAGCAGGAGGGCCTCAACGCCTGGGGCATCTGGAACTTCTCCCAGTGGGACCTGCTCGCCGCGCACCTGAAGAAGGGCTTCGAGTACGGCAAGCAGCGCTGCACCGCGTACCCGCGCTTCGTGGTCCAGCGGGACCTGGTCGACGAGTTCCTCGACGTGTACCTGCCGGTCGTCCGCTCCGTCCGGTTCGGACACCCGCTCGCCGTCGGTGACGACTGGTCCGCCGGTGACCCGCTGCCCGAACTGGACTTCGGTCCGCTGATCAGCGCGGCCAAGGCCGACGAGCTGCGCCGCAAGGTCGAGGAGGCGGTCCGCGGTGGCGCGGTGCCGCTGCACCGGGGCAAGCTCGACGGGGCGCCCTTCCTCGCCGGCCAGGACACCTCCGCGTACGTGGCGCCGGCCGTGCTGCTCGCCCCGCCCGGCCGGTCCCGGCTGATGCACGCCGAGCCGTTCGGCCCGGTGGACACCATCGTCGTGGTGGACACCACCGACGAGCTGCTGGCCCAGATGAACGCCTCGAACGGCGCCCTGGTCGCCTCGCTGGCCTGCGACGACGAGGAGCTGGCCGGCAAGCTGGCGGTCGACCTGCAGGCGTTCAAGGTGGGCATCAACAAGCCCCGCTCCCGGGGCGACCGGGACGAGCCGTTCGGCGGCCGGGGCGCCTCCTGGAAGGGCGCGTTCGTCGGTGGCGACCTGCTCGTGCAGGCGGTCACCGTGGGCGGCGACGGCCGGCTCTACGGCAACTTCCCGGACTACAGCAGCTACCCGGCGACCTGAGGCTCCCGTGGTGCCGAGCGGCGCGGTGCGAGCGGCGCGGTGCGGGCGGCGGCGAGGTTCGCGTGGTGCCGGGCGGCGGACGTCGCTCGGCACCACGCCGCCCGGGCGGTCACCCCGGCGGTGCCGGCCGGCCGGTCGCGCTCCGGCAGCCGGTGGCGGCTGTCGGATCGAGGACTCCCCGCGCCGCCACGGCCGTCGACGGACCAGGCTTACCGGATGATGCGACGGATGGGTCGGCTCGCCTGCGCTCTGCTCATCACCATCCCGCTGCTGGCGGCGCCGGCGCAGGCCAGCGCACGGAGGCTGACCGCGCTCGACATCCATCCGGCCGGCTGGATGTCGAGCGCCGCGTCCGATGTGAACGGCCGCGGCGAGGTGATCATCACCGCGACGAACCGGGTCGACTCCGAGATCCAGCCGCCGCTCGGTTTCGTCTGGCGGGCCGGGCGGCACACCGCGCTGCGCCCGTTGCCCGGCGGCACCGGCACCCTGCC
This sequence comes from Micromonospora sp. NPDC050495, assembly GCF_040655175.1. Lineage (NCBI taxonomy): Bacteria > Bacillati > Actinomycetota > Actinomycetes > Micromonosporales > Micromonosporaceae > Micromonospora > Micromonospora sp. NPDC050495. Next base: position 7,339 of record NZ_JBFAJK010000004.1, read on the forward strand.
GCGCGACATCAACGAGCACGGCCTGGTGGTCGGGTTCTGCCAGTCCGTCGCGTACCCGTCGCGGCCGTGCCTCTGGTGGCAGGGCCGGCCCCGCGACCTCGGCACCCTCGACGAACGCGGCACCGGCGCCGCGCTGGCGGTCAACGACCGGGGTGAGATCGTCGGCGAGAACCAGACGTTCATCCGGGGCGGCGAGACCCGCGCCTTCCTCTGGCGCCGGGGCGTCCTGACCGACCTGGGCGGCACCGGCGACCGCAGCGCCAGCGGCATCAACAACCACGGCCAGGTGATCGGCGTGCACTACACCGACGCGGGCCGGCGCGGCTTCCGCTGGCAGCGGGGCGTCCTGACCGACCTGGGCACCCTCGGCGGCGCCGAGTCGGTGCCGGCCGACATCAACGAGCACGGGCAGATCGTGGGCATGAGCACCACGGCCGATGGCAGCCAGCACGCGTTCCTCTGGCAGGACGGCCGGATGACCGACCTGGGACCGCCGTCCGGCGACAGCGGTGCGGTGGCGATCAACGATCGCGCACAGGTCATCGGCTGGACGAGTTCACCGACCGCGATCAGGTCCTTCCGCTGGCAGGGCGGCGTACGCGCCGAGATCGACGGGTACGTCGGCGACCTCAACGAGCAGGGCTGGATCGCCGGCACCAGCGCCGGGGAGCCCCGGCGGGTCTTCCTGCTGCGCAAGAGCCGCCTGGTCACCGGCGGTCCGGCGGCCGCCGTGATCGCCCTGAACGACCGAGGGCTGCTGGCCGGCTGGACGGACGTGCCGGACGGCCAACACGCGTCCATCTGGCGGTGACGGCGGGCCCCGACCGGCGTCAGCCCACACGCCGGGCCGACCGGGCCGGCCTTGGACGTGGGCAGGGCCCCCGAACCGGGGGCCCTGCCGATCACCGTCCCCCGCACCGGAGGTCGGCCACGATGGCGCCGGATCCGTCCGGCGCCGGTCCCGGCCGGGTACCCGCCCTCGCCGGCCCGCCGCGCCGTTGCGGCAGGCCGACCGGCCGGGGCGGCCGGACGAGTCAGGGCGCCCGGTGCGACCGGGCGGTCGCACCGGCCTGCCGCGGCAGGTCGGCCCGGCGGGCCGCCAGCGGCGCCGTCACGGTCAGCACGCTGCCGTCCCGCCGCACCGAGGTCGGCCGGTCCAGCCGGCGCACCGCGCGCAACATCGGGGTGTTCTCGGTGTGCACGTGCAACTGCACGGCGGCGTAGCCGATCCGCTCGGCGTGCCCGACCAACCGCCGCAGCAACGCCGAGCCGAGACCGCGTCGCTGCCAGTCGTCCCGGACCAGCAGCGCCACCTCTGCCTCGTCCCCCTCGCCGAGCAGATTGGCCATCGCCACGACCGGCTCCGCCGCCGGGCCGCCACCGACCGTGGCGACCAGGGTCAGCCCGCCCGCCGGTGCCAGCAGCCGGCGCAGCCGGGCCGGCGACGGGCAGCCGGCGCCGCTGAGGTAGCGCCGCTGGCGGCTGCGCGCCGAGCATGACTCGTGCAGCTCGACCACGCCGGTCAGGTCGTCCGGGCCGGCCGGCCGGAGCCGCACCTCGGCCCCGTCGGGCAGCACCAGGGTGACCCGGTCGTCGTCCCGGCGGGCCACCGCCGCGGCCAGCTCGACCAGGGCCTGGGCCCGGGCGTACTCGGCCGGGGTGAAGCTGGGCTCCCGGCGACTCAGCTCGTACGACCCGCCGGAGGGGTCGGGGAGCAGCATCCGGGTGGCGCCCACCCCGCCCGACGGGCCGGCCGGCGCGGCCCGCCAGGTGACCGTGTCGGCGCCGAGCAGGGTGCGCAGCACCTCCCCGGTCGCGTCCGGGTCCCGCACCAGCCGGCTGGCCAGGCCGAGCACCCGGGTGGGCTGGTCGGCCAGCCCGCGCGCCTCGCTGCGCGCGATCCAGCAGTCCCGTCCCCGCCCGCGCTCCACGGCCGCCCGCAGGTCGGCCTCGGTGAGCTGGTCGGGGGCGTCGACCAGGAAGTCGTCGACCGCCCCCACCTCGGTGGTGTGCACCTGCACGGTGAGGATGTTGACCCCGCCCAGCGCGAGGCTCGCGGTGAGGACCGACAGGTAGCCCGGCCGGTCGTCCACGGTGGCTCGGATCCGCCACAGCGCCATGGTTCGCTCCCTTCCTCGCCTCACGACCCTGCCGGGCGGCTGTTGCGGCCCCGTTGCCCGCCGGTGACGCCGCGGGACGGGTCAGGTGATCGTGGTCACCGGCGGGGCGCCGACCAGGTCCAGCCGGTCGCCCAGGATCACCGCGCCGGCCCGGACCAGCTGGGCCAGCCGGTCCACCTCGGTGGAGTGGAACGCGGCGGCGGCCAGCGGGTCACTGTGGTCGCGCGCCACCACCAGCACCAGGCCGGCGCGACCGAACGGCGCGACCGCGTAGTGGTGCCCGTCCGGGCTGGTCATCGCCCGGGCCCGCAGCGGGGTGATCTCCGGCAGCCGGGGCGGGACGGGCGCCCGCCAGCTGGCGTGCCCGATCGTGGCCTCGCCGGCTCCGCCGCTGCGCGACGCCCAGTCCAGCGGCACCACCGCGGCCACCGCCCAGTCGGCGGCGAGCAGCCCGGGCACCGCGTCGACCAGGGTGGCCACCCCGTCGGTCGGGTTCGCCGCCACCTGGGCGAGCAGTTCGGCGTCCTGCCCGGTGGTGGTCGGCGCGCCGATCGCCCGCCACACCCCGTCCACCCGGACGCCGGGGATCGCGGCCAGGCCGGCGAGGAGCCGCTCCACCCGCGCCGCGCCCGGCCAGACGACGGTGAAGTCGTCCACCGCCCGGCCACCGAGCCGCTCCAGCACCACCACCTGCACGATGTCGGCACCGGAGACGCCGAGTGTACGGGCCACCTGGCCGAGCGTGCCGGGTCGGTCCGGCAGGGTCACCCGAACTCTCAGCAGCATGTCTGGTCCCTCCGCTCGGCGGGCCGGCCGTCGTGCCGGCAGGCTGGCCCCAGCCTGCCCGTTGGCCGTTTCGCCCCTGTTGCAGCGGCATGTCTGCCCGGAAAATCCGACCTTGACAAGAAAGCTGAGCTGCCATCAACTATCCGGATGACCGATCCGGCCGTCGACGCACCTCCGGACCCGACCGGTCCGGCCCCGCGCGGGCTCGACCTCGACCGGCTGCGCGCGTACCTGGCGACACACCGGCCCGAGCTGGCCGCCGCGCCCCTGTCGGCGCGGCTGATCGCCGGCGGCAAGTCCAACCTGACGTACCTGCTGCGCTGCGGCGACCGGGCGGTGGTGCTGCGGCGGCCGCCGCTCGGGCACGTGCTGGCCACCGCGCACGACATGGCCCGGGAGCACCGGGTCATCTCCGCGCTCGCCCCGACCGACGTGCCGGTCCCCGAGGCGCTGCTGCTCTGCGCCGACGCCGAGGTGATCGGCGCGCCGTTCTACCTGATGGAGAAGGTCGACGGCGAGGTCTACCGGAGCCGGTCGCAGACCGACCCGCTGACCGCGGCGCAGCGGCGCGAGCTGGCCATGACGATGATGGACACCCTCGCCGCGCTGCACCTGGTCGAGCCGGCCGCCGTCGGGCTGGCCGACTTCGGCCGTCCGGAGGGCTACCTGGCCCGGCAGGTCCGCCGCTGGGCCGGGCAGCTCGACCGGTCCCGCAGCCGGCCGCTGCCCGGCATCGACGAGCTGCGCGACGCGCTGGCCGGCAGCGTGCCGGAAGGGGCCAACGCCGGGCGGATCGTGCACGGCGACTACCGGCTGGACAACCTGCTCGCCTCGGTCGACCCGGTCTCGGTGCGGGCGGTGCTCGACTGGGAGATGGCCACCCTCGGCGATCCCCTGGCCGACCTGGGACTGCTGCTCACCTACTGGAGCGTGCTCGGCGACAGCGAGCTGACCGAGGGCAACCCGGTGGCCGACGGCGTCGGGCCCCGCGCCGGCTTCCCCAGCGGCGAAGAGCTGATCGACCGGTACGCCGGCCGCAGCGACGTCGACGTCGGCCCGCTGCACTGGCACGTGGCGCTCGGCTGTTTCAAGCTCGCGGTGATCTGCGAGGGCATCCACTACCGGCACACCCTCGGGCAGACGCTCGGCGGGGGCTTCGACCGGATCGGCGACATGGTCGCCCCGCTGGTCGAGCACGGTCTGCACGCGGTCAGGGAGAGATGATGGACTTCGCGTACGACGCCCGGACGGTCGAGCTGCGCGAGCGGCTCACGGCGTTCCTCACCGAGTGCGTCTACCCGGCGGAGCCGGTGCACGCCGAGCAGGTGGCCGCGACCGGCGACCCGTGGGCCCGCCCGGCCGTGATGGACGAGCTGAAGGCCGAGGCCCGCGCCCGGGGCCTGTGGAACCTGTTCCTGCCCGACGCGCGCTACGGCGCCGGCCTGACCAACCTCCAGTACGCCCCGCTCGCCGAGCTGACCGGCCGCAGCCCGCACCTGGCTCCGGAGGCGATCAACTGCGCCGCCCCGGACACCGGCAACATGGAACTGCTGGCCGAGTTCGGCTCCGAGGCGCAGCGGGACCGCTGGCTCAAGCCGCTGCTGGACGGCGAGATCCGCTCCGCGTTCTGCATGACCGAGCCGGAGGTGGCCTCCTCCGACGCCACCAACATCGCCACCCGGATCACCCGGGACGGCGACTCGTACGTGGTCAACGGCCGTAAGTGGTGGTCGTCCGGCGCGATGGACCCGCGCTGCGAGATCTTCATCGTGATGGGCAAGACCGACCCGGCGGCCGACCGGCACCGCCAGCAGAGCATGATCCTGGTCCCCCGGGACACTCCGGGCGTGACGGTACGCCGCGGCATGACGGTGTTCGGCTACAGCGACGCCGCGCACGGCGGGCACGCCGAGATCGACTTCACCGATGTCCGGGTGCCGGCGGAGCACCTGGTCGGCGCCGAGGGCACCGGTTTCGCCATCGCCCAGGCGCGGCTCGGCCCGGGCCGGATCCACCACTGCATGCGGCTGATCGGCATGGCCGAGCGGGCCCTGGAGCTGCTCTGCCAGCGAGCCCTGGCCCGGGTGGCGTTCGGCCGGCCCCTGGCCGAGCAGGGCGTGGTGCGGGAGTGGATCGCCGAGGCCCGGGTCCGGATCGAGCAGGCCCGGCTGCTGGTGCTCAAGACCGCCTGGCTGATGGACACGGTGGGCAACAAGGGCGCGCACACCGAGATCCAGGCCATCAAGATCGCCACCCCGGCGATGGCCGAGTGGGTGATCGACAAGGCGATCCAGGCGCACGGCGGCGCCGGCGTCAGCCAGGACACCCCGCTGGCCGCCCTCTGGGCCCAGACCCGCACCCTGCGGCTCGCCGACGGCCCCGACGAGGTGCACAAGGCTTCCCTGGCCAAGCGCGAGCTGCGCCGCTGGGCCTGACCGCGCCCCCGCCCTCAGGCGGAGGCGCGGTGGATGAGTTTGGTGTCCAGCAGGACGTGCGGGCTGGGCAGCTCGTCGCCCCGGATCCGGGAGACCAGCAGGCGGGCCATCTGCCGGCCCATCTCCTCCACCGGCTGGAAGACCGTGGTCAGCGGCGGCTCGGCCTGCCGGGCGATCGGAGCGTCCTCGAAGCCGACCACCGCGACGTCCTCGGGCACCCGGCGACCGGTCTCGCGCAGCGCGCGCAGCGCGCCGACGGCCATCAGGTCGGAGGCGACGAAGACGGCGTCCAGCTCCGGGCAGACCTCCAGCAGCCGGCGCATGCACGCGGTGCCGCTGCCCTCGCTGAAGTCGCCGTACGCGATCATGTCCGGGTTGACGCTGCCGCCCGCGGCCCGGACGGCCTCCTTGTAGCCGGAGAGCCGGGCCAGGCCGGCGCCCATGTCCTGGGTGCCGGCGATGGTGGCGACCCGGCGCCGGCCGCGGGCGAAGAGGTGCTCCACCGCCTGCCGGGCGCCACCGACGTTGTCCACGTCCACGAACCAGGCCGGCTGGGCGTTCGGGTGCAGCATCCGGGCCGGCCGGCCGCCGAGCACGGTCGGCAGGCCGCGCTCCTCCAGCAGGGTGGGCAGCGGGTCGGCGTCGTGCAGCGAGAGCAGCAGGACGCCGTCCACGTGCTGGTTGGTCAGGTGGTGCTCGACCCGTTCCCGCTCGATCTGGGACTGCGCCATGGCCAACCAGAGCTGCATCGGGGTCTCCAGCAGCGCGGAGCTGACGCCCCGGACGATGCCGGCGAAGAACGGCTCGGTGAAGACCCGCTCCCCGGACTCGGAGACCACCAGGGCCACCGAGTCGGTCCGTTGCGTCACCAGCGCCCGGGCGGCGCGGTTGGGCACGTACCCCAGCTCGGCGATGGCCTGCTGGACGGCGGCCCGGGCCTCCGGGCTGACCTGGGGCGAGCCGTTGACCACGCGGGAGACCGTCCCCCGACCCACGCCCGCGCGAGCGGCGACCGCGTCGAGGGTCGGGCGCCCGAGTGACCGCGTGCGTTGCGTTGTCATCGTGTGCTCCTCCGACCTCGGGCGGACCCGGCACCTGTTGAGGCGTCGGTGCCGGGCCGCCCGTTACTGGCTGGCCCAGCCTATTGTGCGGCGGCCACGCCGTTGCGTCGGATCACCTCGGCGTACCACCGGGCGCTGGACTTGGGGATTCGCGCCTGGCTGTCGTAGTCGACGTAGACCATGCCGAAGCGCTTCGTGTACCCCCAGGCCCACTCGAAGTTGTCCATCAGCGACCAGGCGAAGTAGCCGTGCAGCGGCACCCCGGCGCTGATCGCGGCGTGGGCGGCCCGCAGGTGCGCGTCGAAGTACGCCAGCCGGTCCGGGTCGTCGACCCGGCCGTCGATCACCGCGTCGACGAACGCCGAGCCGTTCTCGGTGACGTAGAGCGGCAGGTCGGTGTAATCCCGGTGCACCCGCTCCAGGGTCTCCACCAGGCCCGGGGCGTCGATCTCCCAGTCCATGTCGGTCACTTTGACACCCCGGGTGACGAACCGGACGTCCTGGCTGCCCGGCCAGCACGACGGCGCCCGCCAGTACGCCTCGGGCTCGGCGCTCTCGGCCGGCCCGGCGACCACGTACCGGCTGTAGTAGTTGACCCCGACCATGTCCAGCGGGGTCGAGATGATCGCCAGGTCGCCCTCGCGGACGTGCCCGAAGTCGGTGATCTGGCGCAGGTCGGCCTGCAGGTCCGCCGGGTAGGCGCCGCGCAGCACCGGGTCCAGGAAGAACCGGTTGGCCAGGCCGTCGATGCGGCGGGCCGCGTCGACGTCCGCCGGCGAGTCGGTGGCCGGGGTGACCGGGTAGAGGTTGACCGTGATGCCGAGCTGGGACTGCGGCCGGGCGGCCCGCAGCGCCTGCACGGCCAGCCCGTGGCCGAGCATCAGGTGGTGCCCGGCCCGGACGGCGTCCGCTCCGTCGGAGCGGCCGGGCGCGTGCACGCCGGAGCCGTAGCCGAGGAACGCCGAGCACCACGGCTCGTTCAGGGTGGTGAAGTACCGCACCCGGTCGCCGAGGGCGTCCGCGATCAGCCCCGCGTAGTCGGCGAACCGGGCGGCGGTGTCCCGGGCCGGCCAGCCGCCGGCGTCCTCGAGCGGCTGGGGCAGGTCCCAGTGGTAGAGCGTCAGCCACGGCTCGATGCCGTGGGCCAGCAGCTCGTCGACCAGCCGCCGGTAGAAGTCCATCCCCTCCTGGTTGGCCGGCCCGGTGCCGCCGGGCTGCACCCGCGGCCAGGAGACCGAGAAGCGGTACGACTTCAGCCCCAGCTCGGCCATCAGCCGCACGTCCGAGGGCATCCGGTGGTAGTGGTCGCACGCCACGTCGCCGGTGTGCCCGGCCACCGTCCGGCCCTCGGTGTGGCTGAAGGTGTCCCAGATCGACGGGGTACGGCCACCCTCGGCCGCCGCGCCCTCGATCTGGTACGCGGCGGTGGCCGCGCCCCAGAGGAAGCCGGGCGGGAAGGTGAGCTCCGACCCCCCGTCGAGGACGCCGAGGGTGGGCGGGCTGGCTGGGTTGCTCACGACTTGACGGCGCCTTCCATGATGCCGCCGATGATCTGACGGCCGAAGATAACGAACACGACGAACAGGGGCAGGGTCGCGATCAACGTACCGGCGAAGATCTGCGAGTTGTCGGCGAAGTAGGCGGTGTTCAGGCTGCGCAGGGAGATCTGGACGGTCGGGTTGGCCGGGTCGGCCAGCACCACGAACGGCCAGAAGAACTGGTTCCACTGTTCCATGAAGGTGAGCAGGCCGAGCACGGCGGCGGCGGGGCGCAGCGCGGGCACCACCACGTGCCAGTACACCTTCCAGGTCGAGCAGCCGTCCACCCGGGCGGCTTCGATCAACTCGTTCGGTACCGCCTGTTCGGCGTACTGGCGCATCATGAAGATCCCGAAGCCGCCGATGAGGAACGGCACGGTCACCGAGGGCATGGTGTTCAGCCACTCGAGCTTCGCCATCAGGATGTAGAGCGGGAGCACGCCGAGCTGGATCGGCACCATCATCGAGGCCAGGATGATCAGCAGCAGCGCGTTCTTGCCCCGGAAGCGCAGCTTGGCGAAGGCGAAGCCGGCCAGCGAGCCGAAGAACACCGTGGCCACCGTGATGGTCCCGGAGACCAGGAACGAGTTCGTCAGGCCCTTGACGATGTTGGCGTCACCGTTGTCGAGCACCCGCTGGATGTTCTCGCCGAGCTTGCCGCCGGGCAGGAACGGCGGCGGCCAGGAGTTCGCCGCGTCGTTGGTGCGCGAGGCGATCACGATCATCCAGTAGAACGGGAACAGCGACAGGAGCACGCCGAGGACCAGGCCGAACCAGGTGAGCGGGCTGGCCTTCCAGAGCCGCTCGGCCTGGCGGCTGGCGGGGGCCGGCGCCGCCGGACGGGCGGGCGGGCGGAGCGTGGTGGTCGTCATCTCGTCACCTCACTTGTCGGAGCTGATGCGGCGGGCGAGCAGGTAGTTCACCAGCGACATCAGCGCGATCAGCACGAAGAGCACGAGCGCGACCGCGCCGGCGTAACCCCACCGGAAACGCTGGTTCATCACGTCGAGCAGGTACATCGTGATGGTCTGGAACTGGCCCTCCGAGCCGCCGGAGAGGCCACCCGAGCCGCTGGTGAACAGCAGCGGCTCGGTGAAGAGCTGCAACCCGCCGATGGTGGAGATGATCAGGGTGAAGATGATCGTCGGACGCAGCTGCGGGACGGTGATCGACCAGAACTGCCGGCGGCGGGTGGCGCCGTCCAGCGCCGCCGCCTCGTACATGTCCTTGCTGATGGACTGCATGGCGGCCAGGTAGATCAGGGCGTTGTAGCCGACCCAGCGCCAGTCGACCATGGTCGAGATGGCGAACCAGGAGGCGTAGCGGTTCGCCCGCCAGTCGATCGGGTCGAGCCCGATGCCGTCGAGGAGCCAGTTGACCAGGCCGAATTCCTTGGCGTAGATCATCGAGAAGATCAGCGCCACCACGGCGGTCGAGGTGATGATCGGCATGGCGATGGCCATCCGGAAGAACGTCTGCGCCCGCAGCCGCCGGTTGAGCGCGTTCGCCAGCAGCAGCGCCAGCATCAGCTGGGGCACCGTGGAGAGCAGGAACATGCCGAACGTGTTGACCACCGCGTTCCAGAACTGCGGGTCGTCGGTGAGCAGTTCGACGAAGTTGTCCATACCGACGAAGGAGATCGTCGGGTTCAGCGGCGAGCGGTCGGTCAGCGCGATCCACACCGTGTACACGATGGGGTAGGCGCTGAACACCGCGAAGATCACGAAGAACGGCAGGACGTACAGGTACGGCGAGTACCGCAGGTCCAGCCGGGTGAACGAGACGCGGCGGGGCTGTGCGTGGCGGGCGGCGCGGTTGCGGTCGGGCGGCGCCGAGCGGTGCAGATCGAGGCTCATGGGAGGTCCTTCTCCTCGGCCGGGGTCACCGGCCCACAAACGGGCGACACCGGAAGTGGGCACCGCAGGTGGCGCCGACCTCCTTGCGGGGTCGACGCCACCCACGGATGGCCGGACCGGGTCACTTACCGGCGGCCGCACCGTTCTTCTGTGCCGCCTGCCACTGCTCCTCGGCAGTCTTGCCCTGCTCCACCGCACGGAGGCTGTTCTCCACCGCGGTGCGGACCGCGTTGTTCTTCGGGCCGAGGTAGACCGGCTTCAGCTCGCTGGCGCCGGTGGCGAAGATCTTGCCGACCGGGGCCTTGCTGAAGTAGTCGTTGGTCGAGTCGGCCACGGCCGGGTCCGCGAGCGCCTGCGGCGAGGACGGCAGGTTGCCGACCTTCTTGAACGCCTCGATCTGCCCCTTCGCGCTGGTCAGGAACTTGGCCAGCTCGACGGCCTCCTTCTGGTGCTTGCTCGACTTCGGCACCGCCAGGAACGAGCCACCCCAGTTGCCGCCGTTGCCGGGAGCCTTGGCGATGTCCCACTTGCCGGCCGCGCCGTCACCGGCCTGGCCCTTGATGACACCGGTCATCCACGCCGGGCAGGCGATGGTGGCGAAGGTGCCGTTCTTGAAGCCGGCGTTCCACTCGTTGGAGAACGACTGGAGGTTGTTCGACAGACCCGCCGCGATCATCTTGGTGGTCATGTCGTACGCGGCCTTGATGTCCGGGTTCTCGCCGATGACCAGCTTGTTGCTCTTGTCGTAGTAGGTGTAGCCGGTGTTCGCGCCCGCGATCTGCATGAGCACGACGTTGTAGAAGTTGGTCGCCGAGTCGACGAACTTGTGCTTCTTGTCGGCCGCGGCGAAGCGCTGGCCGGTGGCGATGAACTGGTCCCAGGTCGGCCAGAGCGCCCCGACCTGCTCGCGGTCGGTAGGCAGCCCGGCGGCCTTGAACAGGTCGCTGCGGTAGCACAGCGCCATCGAGCCGACGTCGGTGCCGAGGCCCAGCACCTTGCCGTCGGGGGTGCTGCCCTGCTCCCACTTCCACGGCAGGAAGTTGCCCTTGAGCTCGTTCGCACCCTGGTCCGCGAGGTTCACGAACTTGTCGGCCTGGGCGTAGAACTGGACGATGGTGCCCTCCTCCAGGGCCACCACGTCGCCCGCGCCGGAGCCGGCGGTGATCTGCTGGGTCAGGCGGGTGTTGTAGTCGCCGAGGCCCAGACCCTTGCCGCGCTCCTGGATCTTGACGTTCGGGTGGTCGGCTTCGTACTGCTTGTAGAGCTCTTCGTAGCCGAAGCCCTGGTCGCCGAAGACGTCGACGACCAGGGTGACCGGGCCGTCGCTCTTGCTGTCGCTGCCCGACGAATCGTCGCCACAGGCGGTGGCGGCGACGAGCACCGCGGCGGACGCGACCGCGATGGCCGCGAGCCGACGGCGGCGGATTGGGACGCTCATCTTCAGACCCCTCTTTCGATGGTGAGGCGATATCTGTGTGGTGGGGGGTGCTTTCGCGTGCTTTCGCCGCTGGCGGCCCGGCGGGCTGTCCGCGGCGACCCGGGGAGCGGGCAGGAGTGAGATCCACGCCACTCCCGGGAGCGCTCCCATGAGATTGCCGGCAGGTATCGGGGGTGTCAATAGACCGATGGGAGCGTTCCCAGATCGTTACCGCGCCGACCTGGTGGCCTGGGCGGCGACGGTCAGCAGAAGCGGCGCAGCAGGGTGGTGGCGCGGGCCGCGTCGAAGGCGGTCGGGTCGAAATCCGCGCCGGCCCAGTCCCGCATCAACCACCGCTGCGGATGCTCGGCGTCGGCGAGGGCGGCCAGCAGGACCGCGTACCCGGCCGGGCCGCCGACCCCCTCCGGCGGGCAGGCCCGCTCCCCCGCCAGGCAGGACGGGTAGCGCTCGTCCGGGTCGGCGGTGCAGACGTCCTCGACCACCAGGTCGTGCTCCCACCAGTCACCGAAGTCGTAGAGGTAACGGAACCGGCTGCCCTTGCCGACCACCGCGTCCAGCCGGACGTCCAGCTCGTCGCGGACCGGAAGCTCGCCGTCCGGGTCGGGCTCGCCGTACTGCCGGCCGTCGATCTCGAACGAGTGCAGGCGGCAGTCCCGCCAGCCCATCGCGTGCTGCACCACCCGGTGCAGCCGGTCCAGCGTGTACCCGCCGGGGACCAGCACCCGCCGCCACACCGGCGGCCGGACCCCGACCAGGGACACCTGGAGCTGGAAGATCTGACGCGGCATGTCTGTCCCATCCTCCTCGGCATAGGCTGCCAGCATGATCTGCCGAGCGTGCCGGGAGCGGCGGCACGACGACTGTCCAGGCCGGAAGTGGTGCGACTGCCAGCACCGTACCCCCGAACCCACCCCGCCGGTCACCGGTCCGGCCGGCGAATGACCGCCGGGACGGCCCCCGTCGCGCGGGTCTGGCCGGCGCCCGCGACCGGGCCGCTGACCGACCCGGAACTGGCCGCCCTCTACGGCCGCGCCACCCGCCCCCACCTGCGGGTCAACTTCGTCGCCAGCGCCGACGGCGCGGTCACCGTGGACGGCTACTCCGCCGGGCTCTCCGGCGAGCCGGACAAGCGGGTCTTCGGCCTGCTGCGGATGCTCTGCGACGGCCTGGTGGTGGCCGCCGGCACGCTGCGCCACGAGGGCTACCGGGCGCTCCGGTTGAGCGAGCCGCGCCGGGCCTGGCGTGCCGAGCGGGGACTCGCCGGGTACCCGACCCTGGTCGTGGTCTCCGGGTCGCTGGACCTGGACCCGGCCCAGGCGTGCTTCGCCGACGCACCGGTCCGGCCGCTGGTGCTCACCCACGCCGCCGCCGAGCCGCCGCCCGGGCTGACCGACGTGGCCGACCTCGTCCGCTGTGGCGCGGAGCGGGTCGACCTGGCCGCCGGCCTGACCGAACTGCGCCGGCGCGGGCTCGGCCAGCTGCTCTGCGAGGGCGGGCCGCACCTGTTCGGCGCGCTCACCGCCGCCGACCTGGTGGACGAGCTATGCCTGACCGTCGCGCCGCTGCTCGCCGGCGCCGGCCCCGGCCGGATCACCGCCGGGGCCGGCAGCGCGCCGCGGCACCTGCCGCTGCGCCACGTGCTCTCCGCCGGGGACGGGGTGCTGATGCTGCGCTACGCCCGCGACCCCGGCGAGGCGCCGCCGGCCGGGGCCGCCCCGGCCGCCTGACCGGGCCCGGCCCGCACCGCGCGTCGCGCCGGGGGGGTCAGCGGGCCGGCGGCAGGGAGTCCGGCAGCCCGAACGCCCCGAACGGCACGGTGCCCACGAACGAGGTGATCCCGGCGATCCGATCACCCCGCAGCGTCAGCACGTCGACCGACCACGGCAGGTACCGGCCGGCCCCGCCCCGGCGCAGGTAGCCGGCGACCGCGAGCTGGCCGTTCGCGCCGGTCGGCAGGTGCCGCCAGCTGCCGCAGGGGCCCAGCGGCGCCGACCGGGCGAAGTCCAGCACGGCCGCGACGCCCCGGTACCAGTGCGGCATCGGCGGCATCGACCAGGTGACGTCCTCGGTGAGCAGGGCGACGAGAGCCTCCGCGTCACCGTTCTCCAGCGCGGTGGCATAGCCGGTGACGACCTCGCGCAGCCGGACGTCGTCCAGCATCCGGAGGGTGCGCTGCTGGGTCGCGGCCGGCACCCGCTCGGCCAGCACCCGGCGCGCCCGGGCGAGCGCCGAGTTCACCGACGTGGTCGAGGCGCCCAGCATGGCGCCGATCTCCGCCGCGGAGTAGCCCAGGACGTCGAAGAGCAGCAGCGCCGCCCGCTGGTTGCCCGGCAGGTGCTGCACCGCGGCCACGAAGGCCAGCTCGACCGCCTCACGCTGCTCGTACCGTGCGCCCGGGGCGACGGGGCCGGACGCGAGGCGGCTGTCCGGGTACGGACCGAGCCAGGCGACGTCGTGCACCGGGCGGCTCCCCGGCACGGCGCTGTCGCTGGCCGGGCCGAGGTCGACCGGCAGCGCCCGGCGGGCCCGGCCGGCGATGGCGTCGAGGCACACCCGGGTCGCCACGGTGTAGAGCCACGAGCGCAGCGAGCCGTGTCCGGCGAAGCTCGGCAGCCCGCGCCACGCCCGCAGCAGGGCGTCCTGGAGCGCGTCGTCGGCGTCGTGGACCGAGCCGAGCATCCGGTAGCAGTGGGCGTGCAGCTCCCGGCGCAGCGGCGCGACCAGCGCCGTGAAGTCGGCCTCGTCGACCGGGGCCCGGTCGGGCGAGCCGGCGGTGGCCGGGGTACGGACGCTCACGACCGACGATTCTGCCGCAGCGCCGGAGTCAGGAAGGTGAACGGCTCGCCCGTCACGACCCTGGAGGACCCGATGAGCAGCATGTCCACCGCGCCCGTCACCACCGGCACCCTGGCGGTGCCCGACGGGCGGTTGTACTACGAGGTGCGCGGCCGGGGCCCGCTCGTGGCCCTGGTCGCCGCCCCCATGGACGCCGACGCCTTCGCGCCGCTGGCCGACCTGCTGGCCACGGAGCACACCGTGCTGACCACCGACCCGCGCGGAATCCGCCGCAGCGTCCTGCACGACCCGCACCAGGACTCCACCCCCGAACTGCGCGCCGACGACGTCGCCCGGCTCCTCGCCCACGTCGACGCGGGTCCGGCCGCCGTGCTCGGGTCCAGCGGCGGCGCGGTGACCGTCCTGGCGCTGGCCCAGGCGGGTTCCGCGCTGGTGCACACGGTCGTCGCGCACGAACCGCCGCTGCTCGGCCTGCTGCCCGACCGGGCGGACCTGCTGGCCGGCGAGGACGACATGATCGCCACCTACCGCGCCGGCGACCGGCTCGGCGCCGGGCGGAAGTTCCTCGCCAACGCGAACATCCAGCTGCCCGAGGAGGTGGTGCTGGGCATGTTCGGCGGTGAGCCGGACCCGCAGGCGGCGGCCGACGAGCACTTCCAGTACCTGCACATGATCGCCGGGACCACCCGCTTCCGGCCCGACGTCGACGCCCTGCGCGCCGGCCCGACCCGGGTCGTCGTCGGTCTCGGCGAGCGCTCCACCGGCGAGGTCTGCGACCGCGCCTCCCGGGCGCTCGCGGCGGCGCTGGGCACATCGCCGACGATGTTCCCGGGCGGGCACATCGGCTTCGTCCAGGACCCCCCGGCCTTCGCCGCCCGGCTGCGCCAGGTGCTCGCCGGCTGACCCTGCCGACACGGCGACGGCGACGGCGACGGCGGGCGCGGGACGCCGGGGTGGCGTGCCCGCGCCCGCCGTGGCAGGTCGCGCCGGCCCGGCGCCGACGGGGAGGAGTCCGCCGACGCCGGGCCGGGCGGATCAGTTGACCGAGACGGCCGACCAGGCGGCGGCCACGGTCCGGTACTCGGTGCTGGTGCTGCCGTACAGGTCGGCGGCGGCCGACAGGGTGGCGGTGCGGGCGCCGGCGTAGTTGGTCCGCGAGGTCATGTAGCGGGTGAGCGCGCGGTACCAGATGGCGCCGGCCTTGGCGTTGCCGATACCGGTCACGGTGCTGCCGTCGCACGTCGGGCTGTTGCCGTACGAGGAGGAGCCGCTGCCCACGGCGAGCAGGTAGAAGAAGTGGTTCGCCACGCCGGAGGAGTAGTGCACGTCCCGCCGGCCCACGGAGCTGCTCCAGCAGTCGGCGGAGGCGCCGTCCTTGGAGGGCTTGTCCATGTACCGCAGCGGCACGCCGCTGCTGCGCAGCTTCTCGCCGATCAGGTAGTCGCCCGGGTCCTTGACGTTGTTGGCGGAGAACTCGACCAGGGTGCCGAAGATGTCGCTGGTGGCCTCGTTGAGACCGCCCGACTCGCCGCTGTAGCGCAGGCCGGCGGTGTTGCTGGTGACGCCGTGGCTCATCTCGTGACCGGCCACGTCCAGCGACGTCAGCGGGTACCAGCCCGAGCCGCCGTCACCGTAGGTCATGCAGAAGCAGGAGTCCTGCCAGAACGCGTTGGCGTAGTTGCTGCTGTAGTGCACCCGGCTGTACGCGGCGACGCCGTCGTTGCGGATGCCGGTGCGGCCGTGCACGTTCTTGTAGTAGTCCCAGGTCACCTGGGCGCCGTAGGCGGCGTCCGCGGCGGCGGTCTGCCGGTTGGCCAGGGTGCCGTCACCGAACACGTTCGAGGCGCTGGCCACCAGCGTGCCGGTGCCGCTGGTGCCGCCGTTCAGGTCGTACGTCCGGTGCCCGCCCCGGCTCGCGTCGGTGAGCTGGTAGGTGCTGCCGGAGAGGGTGCTGCCCACGGTGACCGTGCCGGAGTGGAAGGTGTTACCGGTGCCCTCGCGCTGCACGCCCTCCCACGAGTCGCGGACCGCGCCGGTGCCGGCGTCGACCAGCACGTGCAGCTCGCTCGGCGTGCCGTCGGCGTACGCGCCACCCACCACGACCTCGTAGGCGAGGGCGGTGCCGGTGGTGTCGGCGTCGTACA
This sequence comes from Micromonospora sp. NPDC050495, assembly GCF_040655175.1. Lineage (NCBI taxonomy): Bacteria > Bacillati > Actinomycetota > Actinomycetes > Micromonosporales > Micromonosporaceae > Micromonospora > Micromonospora sp. NPDC050495. Next base: position 23,513 of record NZ_JBFAJK010000004.1, read on the forward strand.
CGAGTTGGCTGCCGTCGACCCGGCGGGTCGCGGCGGTGGAGACGGCGAGCGCGGAGCGGCCGGCGGCGGCCGCGCTGACCCGGGCCTTGGCCCCCCGCCGGGGGACGGCGGCGAGGTTCTGGTCGGCACCCCGCCAGGTGTTGCCCCGGCCCAGGTGCACCACGGTGTCGCCGCCCAGGACCGGCAGGCCGTCGGCGTAGCGGTTGAGCCGGACGTGCTCCGTGCCGTCGGCGTCGGTGGTGACGTTCCGGAGGGTGAACGTCTGGCCGCTGGCGACGAGCGCGCTGCCGGAGTGGGCCTTGAGTTGTGCCACCGCGCGGGTGAACGCGTCGGTGGACACGGGGGCGGCGGAGGCCGTGGCGGGGAGGCCGCCGGCGGCGGCCAGCAGCGCGGCGGTGGCCAGCCCGCCGATGAGGGTGGTACGACGCATGAAGCTCCTACCTTCGTTCGGACTGCCGATCGGGGGGGGGTACCGACGGCCTTGATCCGCCCGCCTCCGGGCACGGCGGATCAGCCGGGCCTGGCAGGGTTGACCAGGCACGACGGCGCACCACGGATCGATGGAGGAAAGATCCTCGATGCGTTGAAGCACATTCTTGCCGCATCCCGCCCTTGTCTGTCACGACCTCCGGCCAGATTTGTGCGCGGATTTTCCGGCCGGTCGACCACGACGCGACCGGGCCGCGCTGCCGGCGGCGGCTCGCCGAACCGCCACCCGGCCAGCCCTCAGGGCCGTAACCTCGGGGAATGCGTCATCCGGGTGCCGGCCCGGCCGGGGACGGTCGGCCGCTGCTCGCCGCCGGCCCGCTGGTCGGCTCGGGACTGGTCGACATGCTGGCGGCCTACGCCGACACCACCGCCGGGCCGTTCCTGGTGCTGACCCGTAGCGGCGTCCACCAGTTCGACGCCGCCGCCTGAGCCTGGCTGGACCTGGCGATGGCGCGCTGGTCGCGTTGGTCCGGCCCGACGACGCTCAGCGCGGCTGGCAGATCCGGCCGCTGAACGCCGGGTCGCCCTCCCGGCCGGCCGCCCACACCGGGTTGAGCATCAGCGGCAGCGGCGGCGCCTGCCAGGCGGCGCCGAGCCGTTGGAGCAGGCGGTACTCCCGCCGGGGCGCGTCGATCTGGTCGCCGGCGAGGAAGTCGACCACCCGGTCCTCGGCGACCTGCCGGCCGATGATCCCGCTGTGGAACGTGGGCAGCTGGAAGACCGGGACCTGGCTGTACTCCCCGGGCGGCGCCTCGGCCGCGCTGACCGTGGGCAGGAAGGCGACCGTCCGCACCCCGGCCACCGGGCAGAGCGTCCGGTTGCGGTAGAAGGGGGCGTTCACCAGGATCGAACGGACGAACGGCTCGTCCGGATCGTCCTTCACCTCCCGCCCGAGATTGGCCAGCCAGAAGATCCCGCGCAGCTCCCAGCCGGCCGCCACGCCCCAACCGCTGTAGCCCGGCGGCGGATAGTAGGCGCGGCCGGGCTGTACGAGCGGGCTGATCAGGATCGCCGCCTCCACCGGGGACGGCTTCGGCCACTTGTCCAGGTAGGTCCGGGCCACCATGGCGCCCTCGCTGAAGCCGAGCAGGCCCACCGGCCGGCCGGTGCGCCGGTGCAGCGCGTCGACCTGCGCGGCGAGCAGGACCGCGCTGGTGTCCAGCGACCGGTGGGTGTCCTGCGGCTGGTACGGCCGGGGCCGGCCCCGCGCGTCGAGGCCGGCGTACGAGAAGCGCTCCACCCGCGGGTCGACCGGCTCCCGGCCGGTCCAGTGCGAGTCGTGCCCGGCGATCGCGATGACGGCGTGCGGCACCCGGTCGGGCAGCCGCTCGGTGACCACCGGGGGCGCCCACTCCTCCGGCGGACCGGTCGCCGTGGCGACCACCGACTGGGCGCCCACCGCGGCGGCCATGGTGAGCACGATCGCCACCGGGGCGACCGGCGCCCGGGCCCAGCGGACCCGGGCGGGCACCACGGCCGCCGCCACGGTGCGCCGCCAGAGCAGGCCGTTGACCAGCCCGGCGAGCCCGGCCACCACGACCCCCCACCAGCCCGGCACGCTGGTGATCACCGCACCGGCGACGGTGAGCACCGCGAAGTTGAGCATCGTCCAGCCGGCCAGTTCGATCGTGGGCAGGCCGCGCCACCAGGCGCCGACCACCCCGGCGCGTTGCAGGAACGGGGCGAGCACCAGCATCGGCGCCAGCGAGGCGAACAGGTAGAGCGAGAGCGCCACGGCCGCGAAGGCGACCGAGATCGCGGCCCACGGCGAGATGATCACCAGGGCGAGCGCGGCGACCTCGATGTTCCGCCGCAGCAGCCAGCCGAACGTGGGGCGGGGCACGTGCGCCGGCCAGGCCAGCGCGGTCAGCGCGGCCGACATCAGGCCCCGGAGGACGACCAGCGCGAGCAGCCCGAGCAGGAACGCCGACCACGAGTTGTGGTAGACCAGCAACCAGCGCAGGTCGTGGAACGAGTCGTACGGCCAGACCGCGGTGACCTGGGGCGCGAGGCCGCGCGCGCCGTTGAACCCGATGGTCACCAGCGCCGCCTCCTGGAGCAGCGGCGGCACGGCGGCGAGGAGCAGCAGCATGCCCAACCGGCTACGGGTCACCTCCACCGCCGCTCCTCGCGCCGTCGCTCCTCCGGCCACTTGCAGGATCTCGCGGACCGGCGTCCGGCGGTGCCGGAACGGCGGAGCCGGCCGGTACGCAGAGTCAGCGCGGGGCGGCGCAGCGCAGGCGTCGCGGAGTCGCGGCGTGGCCTCCGCCGCGTCGCGTGGCAACCTGTCGCATCCCTCGGGCAGGATGCACCACGTGCCCCGCCACCGAGACGACCAGCCGACCGGAGTCCGCCGATGACCGACGACCTGCTCGACGGCCCCGGCGACGGGGTCGGCCGGGTGCTCGGCACCGCCGACGCCACCCCGCTCACCTTCTGGACGGCCGTCGCCCCCGGCAGCTACCTGCAACTCGACGACGTGGTGGTCACCCGCCGCGAGCTGCCCGACCGGGAGCCGGTGACGATCGCCGGGGTGGTCACCCAGGTGCGGGCCCGGCACGAGGGCGCCCAGTTCGACTCCGACGTCTTCGCCATCGCCGACGGCACCCTGCCGGCGCAGGTCCAGGAGGCCGCCGAGATCACCACCACCCGGGTCGACCCCGAGTTCTACGTGCCGCCCACCCCCGGGGCGGTGGTGCACCGGGCCGAGGGCGAGGCCCGGGCCCGGGCCCTGCACTTCGACCGGATGGAACGGCGCATCCCGATGGGGATGGGGCGTGACGGCGTGCCGGTCTACCTCAACGCCGACTTCCTCGACGGCACCCGGGGCGCGCACATCTCCATCTCCGGCATCTCCGGGGTGGCCACCAAGACCAGCTTCGCCACCTTCCTGCTCTACTCGGTGTTCCGCTCCGGCGTGCTCGGCGGCGACGCGGTCAACGCCAAGGCGCTGATCTTCAACGTCAAGGGCGAGGACCTGCTCTTCCTCGACCACCCGAACACCCGGCTCGACGACCCGACCCGGGCGGCGTACGCGAAGCTGGGCCTGGACGCCGGCGCGTTCCCCGACGTGCGGGTGTACGCCCCGCCCCGGGTCGGCGACTCCTCCGGCACGCCGGACGTGAGCAGCCGGCTCACCGGCGTGGACAGCTTCTACTGGACGCTGAGCGAGTTCTGCGCCGACCGGCTGCTGCCGTACGTCTTCGCCGACGCCGACGACGAGCGGCAGCAGTACACGATGGTGGTCCACTCGGTCGCCGCCCACCTGGCCCGGTACGCCCAGCCCGCCGACGGCGGGGTGAGCATCGACGGGGTCCGGCTCGGCTCCTACGCCGATCTGGTCGACCACATCGTCGAGCAGCTCAACGACGACGAGACCCGCGGCGACTGGGCCGGCAGCGCGGTCGGCCTCGGCACGGTCAACGCGTTCGCCCGCCGGCTGATCGGCAGCAAGAAGGACCTGGGCCGGCTGATCCGGGGTGATCTGGCCACCCGCCGCCCACACAGCATCAACACCGCGGAGAGCGCCCAGGTCACCGTGGTCGACCTGCACAACCTCCCGGACCGGGCGCAGCGGTTCGTGGTCGGCGTGACGCTCAAGAGCGAGTTCGAGCGCAAGGAGAAGGCCGGCACCGCCAAGCCGCTGCTCTTCGTCGTCCTCGACGAGCTGAACAAGTACGCCCCACGCGAGGGCTCCTCCCCGATCAAGGAGGTGCTGCTCGACATCGCCGAGCGGGGCCGCTCGCTCGGGGTGATCCTGGTCGGCGCGCAGCAGACCGCCAGCGAGGTGGAGCGGCGGATCGTGACCAACTCGGCGATCCGGGTGGTCGGCCGGCTCGACCCCGCCGAGGCGTCCCGCCCGGAATACGGTTTCCTCCCGCCCGCCCAGCGCCAGCGCGCCCTGCTGGCCAAGCCGGGCACCATGTTCGTCAACCAGCCGGACATCCCGGTGCCGCTCTGCCTGGAGTTCCCCTTCCCGGCCTGGGCCACCCGGGTGTCCGAGGCCGGCCGGGCGCCGTCGGAGACGCTGCGTTCGATCACCCAGGCGGCCGACCCGTTCGCGGTGGTGGGCTCCGGCACCGCCGACGACGACATCCCGTTCTGAGGTGAGCCGAGCATGAAGATCCTGCACACCTCCGACTGGCACGTCGGCAAGGTGCTCAAGGGGCAGTCCCGGGCCGACGAGCACAAGCAGGTGCTCGCCCAGGTCATCGAGATCGCCCACGCCGAGCGGCCCGACCTGGTCATCGTCGCCGGCGACCTGTACGACACCGCCGCGCCCTCCCCGGAGGCGACCCGCCTGGTCACCCGGGCGCTGACCGCGCTGCGGCGGACCGGGGCCGACGTGGTGGCGATCGGCGGCAACCACGACAACGGCCCGGCGCTGGACGCGCTGCGCCCCTGGGCCGAGGCGGCCGGCATCACCCTGCGCGGCAGCGTCCGCGACAGCCCCGCCGAGCACGTCATCGACGGCGTCACCCGGGACGGGGAGCGCTGGCGGCTGGCCGCGCTGCCCTTCCTCTCCCAGCGGTACGCGGTGCGGGCCGTCGAAATGTACGAGCTGACCGCCGCCGAGGCCAACCAGACGTACGCCGACCACCTGGGCCGGGTCCTCGACCGGCTCGCCGAGGGCTTCGACGAGCCGGACCGGGTGCACCTGGTCACCGCCCACCTGACCGTGGTCGGCGCGAGCACCGGCGGCGGCGAGCGGGACGCGCACACCGTCCTCGGCTACGCGGTGCCGGCGACCGTCTTCCCGGGCACCGCCCACTACGTGGCGCTGGGCCACCTGCACCGCTCGCAGCGGGTGATCGGCCCCTGCCCGATCCGCTACAGCGGCAGCCCGCTGGCGATCGACTTCGGCGAGCAGGAGAACGTCGGCTCGGTCACCGTCGTCGAGGTGACCGCCACGACCGCCGCGCAGATCCGTGAGGTGCCGGTGCCCGGCGCGGTCCCGCTGCGTACGGTCCGCGGCACCCTCGCCCAGCTCGCCGAGGTCGACGTCCCGGACGGCTGGCTGCGGGTCTACGTCCGGGAGCAGCCCCGGGCCGGGCTGCGCGAGGAGGTGCAGGAGCTGCTCCCCCGGGCGCTGGAGATCCGGATCGACCCGGAGCTGGCGCCCGCCCCCGGCAGCGGCACCCGCACCGCCCAGCGGGCCGGGCGTTCCCCGAGCCAGCTCTTCGCCGACTACCTCGGCAGCCGGGGGCACGCCGACGACGGCGTCCAGGAGCTCTTCGACGCGCTGCTCGAGGAGGTGGAGCACTGATGCGGCCGATCCGGCTGGACATGGCGGGCTTCACCGTCTTCCGCGAGGAGACCACCGTCGACTTCACCGACGCGGACTTCTTCGCCCTGGTCGGGCCCACCGGCTCGGGCAAGTCCACGGTGCTCGACGCGATCTGCTTCGCCCTGTACGGCACCGTGCCCCGCTGGGGCGGCGCCCGGGGTCTGGCCAACGCCCTCGCGCCGTCGGCCACCGAGGCCCGGGTGCGGCTGGTCTTCGAGTCCGCCAACGACCGGTACGTGGCCACCCGGGTGGTCCGGCGCGACGGCCGGGGCGCGGTGAAGACCGCCAACGCGGGGCTCCAGCTCATGCCGCCCGGGTTCGACGTCACCAAGCTCGACACCGGGCTCAGCCCGGAGGACCTCGGCGAGGTGGTGGCCGGCACGCCGGCCGAGATGGAGCGGGCCGTGCTGGAGGCGGTCGGGCTGCCGTACGAGCAGTTCACCAGCTGCGTGGTGCTGCCGCAGGGCCAGTTCGCCGACTTCCTGCACGCCAAGCCGGCCACCCGGCAGCAGATCCTGGTCAACCTGCTCGGGCTGGGCATCTACGAGGACGTGCAGAAGCGGGCCACCGAACGCGCCGGGCAGGCCGAGGCGAAGCTGGCGGCGGTCGACAAGATGCTCGGCGGGCTCGCCGACGTCGACGACGCGGCCCTGGCCGACGCCGGGCAGCGGGTCACCCGGATGCGGGAGCTGGCCGGGGCGGTCGCGGCGGCCGTACCGGAGCTGGAGCAGGCCCGGGCCACGGCGGGCGAGCGGGCGGCGGCGCTCGCGGCGCTCGACGCCGAGCTGACCGTGCTGGCCGGGGTCCGGCCGCCGGACGGGATCGCCGAGCTGGCCCGGGCGGTGGCCGCCGCGCGCGCCGCGGCCGACGAGGCCGCGACGGCGGTCGGTCTCGCCGAGGAGCGGGAGGAGAAGCTGCGCGGCGAGCTGGCCGGGGCCGGCGACGAGAGCGCGCTGCGGCTGCTGCTCAAGGCGCACACCGACCGGGAGAAGCTGACCGGTGAGCTGAGCACCGTCCGCGCGGCGGTCGACGCCGCGCAGGTCGAGCACGACCGGGCGGCCGCGGCGCTGGCCGAGGCGCGGGCGGCCGCGGAGCGGGCCGAGGTCGAGCTGGAGGCGGCGTTCCGGGCGCACGAGGAGGCCAAGGCCACCGACCAGGCGGTGGCGCTGCGGGCACACCTGGTCGACGGCGCCGCCTGCCCGGTCTGCGAGCAGGTGGTCCCCCGGGTGCCGGCGGTGCCGCGGGGCTCGGCGGTGACCCGGGCGATCGCGGCCGGCAAGGCGGCCCGGGCGGCCAGCGACGCGGCGAAGCGGGTGGTGCAGGAGCGCGACACCGCCGCCCGCGAGCTGGACCGGGTGCTGCTGCGCGCCCGCACCGAGCACGACCAGCTCCAGGCCCGGCTGACCGAGCTGGACGGGCAGCTCGCCGGGGCGGCCACCGCGGAGACGCTGCGGGCGGCGCTGGCCGAGCACGCCCGGTTGCGCCGCGCCCTGGAGGAGGCGGCCGGCGCGGTGCGGGCCGGCCGGGATGCCGCACGCCGGGCCCGGGGCGCGCTGGACGGGGCGGAGGAGCGGCTGCGCCGCGCCTGGCGGGACTTCGACGCCACCCGGGACGGACTGGCCCGGCTCGGCCCCCCGGCCACCGACCGGGACGACGTCGCCGCCGCCTGGACCGCCCTCGCCGGCTGGGCCGGCGAGCAGGCCGACCGGCGGCGGGGCGAGCGGGAAGGGCTGGTCGGGGCGGTTGCCGCCGCGCGGGCGGCGGCGGGCGAGGTCGAGACCCGGATCGCCGGGTTGTTCACCGCCGCCGGCCTGGACGCGACGGACGACCCGCGGCGCGACGCCGCGGTGGCGGTGGAGCGGGCCGAGGCGGAGCTGCGCCGGCTGGCGGAACGCCGGGAGCAGGCCGCCGAGCTGCGGGAGCAGCGGGCCGGGCACGAGCGGGAGGCCCGGGTGGCCCGGGCCCTCGCGGGGCACCTGCGGGCCAACAACTTCGAGCGCTGGTTGCTGGCCGAGGCGCTGGACCTGCTGGTCGACGGGGCATCGGGGATCCTGCGGGAACTCTCCGTCGGCCAGTACGACCTGGTGCACGACAAGGGCGAGTTCTTCGTCGTCGACCACCACGACGCCGGGCTGCGCCGGGGCGTCCGCACCCTCTCCGGCGGGGAGACGTTCCAGGCCTCGCTGGCGCTGGCCCTGGCGCTGTCCGAGCAGCTCGCCGGGATGTCCACCACGGCGGCGAGCCTGGAGTCGATCGTCCTCGACGAGGGCTTCGGCACGCTCGACGCGGCCACCCTGGACACCGTGGCGGCCACGCTGGAGAATCTGGCGGCCCGGGGCGACCGGATGGTCGGCGTGGTCACCCACGTGCCGGCCCTCGCCGAACGGATCCCGGTCCGCTTCGAGGTCCGCAAGGACGCCCGTACCGCCCGGGTCGAACGGACCGGCCGGTGAGCGGGCGGCGCGGCCGCGGTACCGGACGGAAGGCGGGCACCATGAGGAGCGCCGGGTGACGCGACCGGCCGGGCCGGGGGCCCGGTTCTTCGTCGACGCGTGGGACCCGGCGTACGGGACCTCGTTCGAGGCGGCCGGCGCGGGTGGGCCGGCGGCGCCCAGCAGCGCCCAGGTCGACGCCGACGTCGAGGTGCCGGCCGCCGACTGGCGGGCGATCGACGCCCGGCGGGACGTGGCCGCCCCGGACGTGGTGCTGCTGGTCGACGGGGTGCGCCGGATCGACGCCAGCGTCTGGACGGCCGAGGAGGACGGCGGCTCCTTCCCGGGCATCGCCGCCTCGTACGCGGCCGGCGTGGTCCGCTGCGACCTGGAGCGCGGCGCGGCCGACCTGGCCGGGGCGCGGGTGGGCCGGGGTCTCTTCACCGCCAGCCCGTCCGCGCAGGACGTGGTGGCCGGGCGGATCCACTACCCGGTGCACCGGGTCGGCGGCACCGGCGAGCTGAGCAAGCTGCCGGCCGCCGTGCAGGCGCCGCTGACCGCGCTGGAGGTGGCGGTCTCGGACGCCGCCCGGGCCGACGGTGACCTGCTCGTGGTGGACGGTCCGCTGCGCAGCCGCCGGCAGTTGCCGCGCACGCTGGGCTACGTGAAGACCCAGCACAGCCAGTACCTGGACGCCCGGCTCAACGCCGTGGTCACCGGCCTGGCCCCGGGTCAGCGCTGTCCGGTGTTCCGGTTGGGCACCGCGTGGGGCGGCTACTCCTGGTATCTGCGGCTGCCCGGTTCGGGTGGGGCGCCCTGGGCGGGGATCGTCCGGGTCGAGTGCTCCACCGAGCTGACCGAGGCGGAGGCGATCGAGCTGGCCGACCTGTCGCTGGTCACCCTGCCCCGGTTCGCCTCCACCCCGTACAAGGACCCGCGGGCCCCGCAGAACCTGATCCCCATCGCCGGCCTGGAGCGCCGGCTGCGCTCGATGCTCGGCGACGCCCGCCTGCTGCACCGGGTGCTCACCGCGGCGGCCCGGGGGGTTCGGCGCTGATGGGCCGCCGCCGTGGCACCGACCGGGTGGTCGAGCCGGTGGACACCGGCCAGGCCGAACTGGTGCCGGATCCGGACCGGCCGGGCTCGTGGACGCTGCTGCTCGACGGCGCGCCGCAGTCGCACGTGGACCTCACCGACCCGACCCACCTGGAGTTCGAGTACGTCCGGCGGCTGGCCGCCGCGATCGACCTGCTCGCCCCGGCCGGTGCGGCGCTGCGCGTGCTGCACCTGGGCGGCGGCGCGCTCACCCTGCCCCGATACGTCCAGGCCACCCGTCCCGGCTCGACGCAACGGGTGTCCGAGGTGGACGGCGCGCTGGTGGAACTGGTCCGCCGGGTGCTGCCCTGGCCGGCCGACCCCCGGCTGCGGGTACGGGTGACCGACGCCCGGGCCACCCTCACCGCCACCCGGGAGGCCAGCTACGACCTGGTGGTCGCCGACGTCTTCGCCGGCGCCCGCACCCCGGCGCACCTGACCTCGGCCGAGTACGCCGCCGAGGTGGCCCGGGTGCTCCGGCCCGGCGGCAGCTACCTGGCCAACATCGCCGACGGCCCGCCGCTGCGGCACGCCCGCGCCCAGGTCGCCACGGTGCGTACCGTGCTCCCCGAGGCCTGCCTGGTCGGCGACGCGGCGGTGCTGCGCGGCCGGCGGTACGGCAACCTGGTGCTGGTGGCGTCGCGGGTCGCGCCCCCCGTGCCGGAGCTGACCCGGCGGGCGGCCGGCGACTGGTTTCCCGGCCGGGTGCTGGCCGGCGCGGAGCTGGACCGGTTCGCCGGGGGCGCGCCGGTGGTCCGGGACGCGGACGCCACGGACTCCACCCCGCCGCCGCCCGGAATTTTTTCCGTGCGTCGTTGATCCGCTCGGCGCGGCGGTGCGTACCACCGGGCGGCCATGCCCGTGGGGGGCCGGCTGATGTCAGTGGACACCGGAGGTCTGCATGCATGCGGTGGCGGCCGGATGGCACGGCGACGTGGCGACGCCCCAGTGGATGTTCGCCCGGGCGCAGCCCCAGTCGCGCGCGTCGAGGTCCGGCCGGGGGGTCGACGCGCGGCCCACGGATGGCCAGAATGACCCGGTGACGCCGCGACCGGCGCCCGGGCGCCACCAGGCGACCTCCACTGAGGCCAGTCATTCCGACCAGCTGATCCGGCTGTTGTACGCCGAGCACGCCGGGCCGCTGCTGATGTTCGTGATGCGGCTGACCGGCGGGGACCGGCAGCGCGCCGAGGACATCGTGCAGGAGACCCTGCTGCGCGCCTGGCGCAACGCCCACCGGCTGGGCATCCAGGGTCAGGGTTCGCTGCGCCCGTGGCTGGTCACGGTGGCCCGCCGGATCGCCATCGACGAGCATCGCAGCGAGCAGGCCCGGCCGGCCGAGACGTACGACCGGGACCTGACCGCGTTCGCCGAGGCGGACAGCACCGACCGGGTGTTGCGCACGATGACCGTGGCGGACGCGCTGCGTACGCTGAGCCAGTCGCACCGGGAGATCCTGGTGGCCACGTACTTCCGGGGGCGCACCGTGCCCGAGGCCGCGGAGGAGCTGGGCCTGCCGCTCGGCACCGCGAAGTCGCGGGTCTACTACGCGCTGCGCGCGCTGCGCACGGCTCTGCAGGAGAGGGGGGTGACGGAATGAGCCGGGCTGACCACATGGACGTCGCGGCGTACGCGCTCGGCGTGCTGGACCCGCAGGACGCGGAGCGGTTCGAGGAGCACCTCGCCGGCTGCTGGGCGTGCGCGGCGGAGTTGGAGACGATGGTCCCGGTGGTGGGGCTGCTCGCCGGCATCGACGGCGAGAGCATGGCCGCGCTGGAGCAGACGCACACCGATCCGGCGCTGCTGGACCGCACGCTGCACGCCGTGCGGCTGGACCGCCGACGTAACCGGATGCGGCAGCTCCTGGTGGCGGCGGCGGCCGTGGTGGTGGTCGGCGGCCTGACCGGGATCGGCTTCGCGGGCATCCTCGGCGACAACGGTTCCGGGGCGCCGCTGGCGGAGCCGACGGCGACGGTCGCGGTGACCCCGCCGAGCAGCGTGCCGGCCGATCCGAACGATCCGAACGTGGGCGGCAACGAGCAGGACGGCGAGAAGCACAACGCGGTCGATCCGAGCACCGGCGTGACCACCACCATGTGGCTGACCGAGCGGGACTTCGGCACGCGGATCGACTTCCAGCTCACCCGGCTGCCCGGGCCGCGCACCTGCCGGCTGGTGGTGGTCCGGAAGAACAACACCAGCGAGGCCCTCTCCACCTGGTCGGTGCCGGGGGGCGGCTACGGCACGAGCACCAACCAGCCGGCCCTGCAACTGAGCGCGTCCACCTCGGCCGGCCGGGACGACATCGCGAAGATCCAGGTGCAGTCGGTCGACGTCAACGGCGTGGCGACCCCGCTGGTGACGATCGCCGATCTCTGACCGCCGGATGCCGGCGCCGGGCAGCGACACCGCCCGGCGCCGGTTCGGCGTGCCCGGGCGGCGTGGGCCCGATGCGCTCCAGCACGCGCCGCCGGCCGGAACGGTTCAACGGATCCACTGTGAAATGGAGCACCCTTCGCTCTTCAACCTTGACAGCGCGCCGCCCGTACTACCCGGTGAACTGCCAAGCATGAGGAGGGCACGTGGCACACGTGAAGCGGACGACCGTCATCGTGGCGGGCGCGATGATCGCACTAACGGCCTGCGCCCCGGCGGGCTACAACGGGGCGAACTCGGGCGCGGCCGAGCCGGTCGCCGTCGCGGCGGCCGAGCCCACCGCGAGCGCCGAGCCGGAGGCCGACCAGGCCGCCGCACCCAAGGCCGACGTGCAGCTCACCGACCAGCTGGTCGGCAAGAAGCTGCCCCGGATGGGCAAGGTGGTGACCGACCAGGGCGGCTGGGTGCTCTACCGCTTCGACAAGGACTCCGCCGACCCGCCCCAGTCCAACTGCGTGGACAAGTGCGCCCAGGTGTGGCCGCCCGCGCTGACCGACGGCAACCCGCAGCTGCAGGGCGTCTCGGACGACAAGGTCGGCACGGTCACCCGCCAGGACGGCACCCGGCAGATCACCATCGGGGGCTGGCCGGTCTACCGCTACATCGGCGACAAGAAGCCCGGCCAGTGGAAGGGCCAGGGCGTCGGCGGCACCTGGTTCGTGGTCGACCCCAACGGCAAGAAGAACCTGACCTGCCTGCCCAAGGGCACCCCGAAGGCGGTCGCTCCGCCCGCGTCGGGCGCCTCGTCGGACGGCGGCTCGGGCTACTCGTACTGAGCTCCGCACCCGGACACGGTGGCCGGTCGCAGCCGGGGAGGGCGCGGCCGGCAACCGCCGGCGTGGCAGAGTGACGGGGTGACCGACCCCGCCGCCCGCCGGACGCTGCGCCCCCCGGCCGGCTACCGGCTGGCCGCGTCGGTGCGCGGGCTCACCTTCAGCCCGTACGACCCGTGCGCCCGGATCGCCGCCGGCACGTTCTGGTGGGCCACCCGCACCCCGGCCGGGCCGGCCACCCTGGCGCTGCGGCCCGCCGCCGGCGACCTGGTCGCCGAGGGGTACGGGCCGGGCGCCGAGTGGGTGGTCGACCGGGCCGACGCGGTCGCCGGGCTGCGCGACGACGTGACCGGGTTCGCCGAGCTGGCGGCGACCCACCCGCTGGTGCACCGGCTGGCCCGGGAGCACCACGGGCTGCGGATGCCGGCCACCGGGCTGGTCTTCCCCCGGGTGCTGCGGGCCGTGTTCGAGCAGAAGGTCACCGGCAAGGAGGCCTACCGGGCGTACGCGGCCACGGTCCGGCACTTCGGGGAGCCGGCGCCCGGGCCGCTGCAACCGCTGCTGCTGCCCCCGACCGCCGCGGCCGTGGCGGCCACCCCGTACTGGGTCTTCCACCCGTTCGGGGTGGAGCAGCGCCGCGCCGACACGCTGCGCCGCGCGGCTGCCGTCGCGGACCGGCTGGAACGCTGCGCGGACAGCACCGAGGCCAGCCGCCGGCTCACCGCCATCCCCGGCATCGGGGCGTGGACCGCCGCCGAGGTGGTCCGGATCGCGTACGGGGACCCGGACGCGGTCAGCGTCGGGGACTACCACGTGCCGAACACGGTGGCCTGGGCGCTCGCCGGCGAACCGCGCGGCGACGACACCCGGATGCTGGCGCTGCTGGAGCCGTTCCGGGGCCACCGCGGCCGGGTCTGCCTGCTGCTGGAGGCCGCCGGCATCCAGGCGCCGAAGTACGGCCCGCGCGCCCCGATCCGCTCCTTCGCCCGCTACTGACCGGTCACCGGCCGGCGCAGAGCCGGCGCAGCGTCCGCCCAAGCCACCAGGCGTACGCCCGCTGGAAGCCCCGGGGGACCGGCCCGGCGGCCCGCATGTACCAGTGCGCCGGCCGGCTGAACGCGCTCACCTCGAACCAGGTCCCGTCCGGACCGCGGGTGACCAGGAACGCCTCCTCACCGATCTCCGGATGCCCGGGCAGCGTGCCGTAGCCGAAACCGGCGCGGTCCGGCTCGTCCACGGCCCAGACCACCTCGGTCGGGCCCCAGATCCGCAGCGGGCCCACCCCGAGCCCCGGGGTGACCCGTACCCCCGGTGCGGCGCGCGGCGCGTCGGCGCGCATCACCACGCCGGCGGCGCGGTGCAGCCGCCAGCCGAGCACCGAGTCCGCCGCGGTCGGGAAGCCGCCGTCCGGCAACCGGACCCGGTGGCGCAGATGGTGGTAGCCGGCCGGCAGGCCGCCGTCGCGGGTCGCGCCCACCTCGGGGTACGTCAGATCGGCCACGTCGGCCACCTCCTCGGGCGGGGACACCGCCCAGGGTACGGCCGCGCCGGGCGGATGTGGTGTGCTGACCCGGTGACCGAGGACGTGACCATCGCCCCCGCCGTCGTCGCGGACGCCGGTGAGATCCTCACCGTGCAACGCGCCGCGTACCTGGTGGAGGCGCAGCGCTACCGGGACCTGTTCCTGCCCCCGCTGACCGAGACCCTGGACGAGGTCCGGGCGGCGCTGGCCGGCCCGGACGTGGTGCTGGCCGCCCGGCACGGCGCCCGCCTGGTCGGCTCGGTGCGGGCCCGCCTCGACGGCGACACCGCCCACGTGGGCCGTCTCGCGGTCGCCCCGGACCAGCAGGGCCGCGGCATCGGCGGGCGGCTGCTGACCGCGGTGGAGCGGGCCTGCGCCGGCCGGGTGACGCGGTTCGCGCTGTTCACCGGTGCGGAGAGCGCCGACAACCTCGGCCTGTACGCCCGGCGTGGCTACCGGGTGGTGGCGCACCGGCCGGACGAGAACGGCAACCGGCTGGCGGTGCTGGAGAAAATCAGCCCCGCTCGCACCGACGCCTGAGCCCGTCCGCCTCCTGCCGCAGGTAGCGGCGCATGGTCGAGCCGCCGAACAGCCTGACCAGCCCGGCCAGCGGGCCGGTCTGCGTCAGCACCAACTCGGCCCGGGTCCGTCCGCCACCCAACGGCACCAGCCGGTGCTCGCCCCGGCTGCGCACGCCGGGGCTCGCGGACTCCCAGACGAAGACGTGGGGCGCGTCGATCTCGGTGACCCGCCAGACCGCGGGACGCAGCCGGGGCTGCGTCAGCCGGGCGGTCGAGCCGAGGGCCAGCGGCCCGGGCTCCAGCCGGAGGGCGGCGGTGACCGAGGGGGTCCACTCGGGCCAGCGCTCCACGTCGGTCTGCACCGCCCAGACCTGGTCGACATCGGCGGCGATCTCGACGGACTCGACGAACCGCATGGCGTTTCCTCCCCGTCACCGCGTCGACCCAGGCTACCCCCGCCCCCATCCGCTCCCCACCCTCGTCCCCCGTCCCCGTCCACACTGCCGCCCGCTCCCCCACCCCGGCCGCTCGCCGATCTTGGAGTTGTGGCGCCCGGGATACCCCCTTTGGCACCACTTGCGAGGTGCCACAACTCCAAGATCGACGGTCCCTGCGTCGGGGCGGGGCCAGGCGCCGTGCAGGGCGGGCGAGGCGGGCGGCGGGGCGGGCGGGGTGAGGCGGGGCGGGCGGCGGGGCGACACGAGGCGGGGCGGGGCGGGGTGGCGGGGCGGGGTGAGGTGGGGTGGTCCCGGGGTCAGGCGGCTTCGCGGAGGTCGGCCAGGCCGACCGGGGCGTGCCGGCGCAGCAGCTCCTCCAGCTCGGTGACCGAGGCGACCTCGCCGATGACGTTGGCGCCGCCACCGAACTCGGCGCGGTAGCGGTGCACCAGCCGGTAGCGGTACCGCCCGCGGATCAGTTGCACGCTGACCCGCCAGCGCCCGCAGCACCCGCAGCTCCACTCCGGCACGCGGCGAACGGTAGCTCTGACCTGCGGTTTCATCATCCGGGCGGGGGTGACGAAGGAGCCGCGAGCGGGACACGCCGCCGCGAGCGGGCGGTGATCTGCCTCACGACCGTCGGTGGGGTCTGATTGACTGTCGCGGTGGACCTGCCGATCAATCCGCCGGTCGAGCCGATGCTGGCGAAGAGCGTGCCCCAGCTGCCCACCGGCCCCGGCATGACGTACGAGCCGAAGTGGGACGGCTTCCGCTGCATCGTCTTCCGGGACGGCGACGAGGTCGAGCTGGCCAGTCGGGGCGGCAAGACGATGACGCGCTACTTCCCGGAGGTGGTCGAGCAGGCGCGCCGTCAGCTCCCGCCGCGGTGCGCGGTCGACGGCGAGCTGATCGTGATCCGCCGCGACGGGCCGGGCGGCCAGCCGCGACTCGACTTCGAGCTGCTCGCCCAGCGGATCCACCCGGCCGCCTCCCGGGTGAAGCTGCTCGCCGAGACCACGCCGGCCGACTTCGTCGCCTTCGACCTGCTGGCCCTCGACGACGAGCTGCTGACCGACCGGCCCTATCCGGAGCGCCGGGCGGCGCTGGAGAAGGCGCTGGCCAAGGTCCGCCCGCCGGTGCACGTCACGCAGGTCACCACCGATCCGGAGACCGCCCGGCGCTGGTTCGACGTGTTCGAGGGCGCCGGGCTGGACGGTTTGATCGTCAAGCCGGCCGACCTGCCGTACGAGCCGGGCAAGCGGCTGATGTTCAAGGTCAAGCACGCCCGCACCGCCGACGCGGTGGTGGCCGGCTTCCGCTGGCACAAGTCCGGCCCGGTGGTCGGCTCGCTGCTGCTCGGCCTCTACGACGACGCCGGCGTGCTGCACCACATCGGGGTCAGCTCGTCGTTCACCGCGGCCCGGCGCAAGGAGCTGCTCGACGAGTTGGAGCCGTACCGCGACGCGGGCGGGGACCATCCGTGGGTGCACGGCGACCACGAACGCGGCCAGCGCATCCCAGGCGGGGTGAGCCGGTGGACCGGCACGAAGAACCTGGAGTGGGAGCCGCTGCGCCCGGCGCTGGTGGCCGAGGTCGGTTATGACGCCATGGAGGGCGACCGGTTGCGGCACACCGCCCAGTTCGTCCGCTGGCGGCCGGACCGGGACCCCCGTTCCTGCACCTACGAGCAGCTCGAGCGCCCGATCCGCTACGACGTGGACGAGGTGCTGCGCGGCGACCCGGCGGCGACCGTCGGCGGTGAGGGCGGGCGGGCGTAGCCTGGCCCTCGACACGATCATGGAAGGCTGGCACGTGATCCGCTTCTCCGACCGGCCGCGCCGGGCCTGGGCCGCGCTGGCCGGGCTGGTCGCCGTGGTGCTGCTCAGCGCCGGCTGCACCCTGCCGGTGATCGCCCCGCGCACCGAGGGCCAGGGCGCGGCGGCCGCGCCGGGCGCCGCGCCGACCTGGCGGGCCTGCCCGGAGGTCCCCGACGAGCTGGTCGGCCGGGGCGCGGCGGGCATGCGGTACGAGTGCACCCGGATCGCCGTACCCCGCAACTGGGGCGCCGGGGCGACCACCGGGGCGACGGCCGGTCCGGGCGCCGGGGAGACCTTCGAGATCGCCCTCATCCGGATCCGCTCCAACCGGCAGCACGACCGGATCGGGTCGTTGGTGGTGAACCCGGGCGGTCCCGGCGCCTCCGGTGTGGACACCGCCGTCTACCTGTCGTTCGGGTCGGGCTTCGGCGGGCTGCCGGCCGCGGTGACCGACCGGTTCGACATCGTCGGCTTCGACCCGCGCGGGGTGGCCCGGTCCAGTCCCGTGAAGTGCATCTCCGACGGCGACCTGGACACCAGCTTCGGCTACGACCCCGACCCGAAGAGCCAGGCGTCGTTCGACGGCTTCGTCGACCTCAACCGGCGGGTCGGGCAGCGCTGCGGGGCCAAGTACGGCGACCAGCTCCCGCTCTACGGCACCGAGCAGGCGGCGCGGGACATGGACGCGGTGCGCGCGGCCGTCGGCGACGACAAGTTGACCTACCTCGGCTACTCGTACGGCACCCTGCTCGGGGCCACCTACGCCCAGCTCTATCCGCAGCGGGTACGCGCGCTGGTGCTCGACGGGGCGGTGGACCCGCAGCAGCAGCTGATCGCCGGGTCGGAGAGCCAGGCGAAGGGCTTCGAGCGGGCGTTCGACAACTTCTCCCGCTGGTGCGCGGCGAACGCCGGCCGTTGCCCGATCGCGCCGGACGCCCGGGGTGCGGTCACCTCCGCCATCGACAAGGCCCGGGTCTCCCCGGCCCGGGGCCGGGACGGCCGGGAGGCGACCTCCGGTTGGGTGTTCTACGCGGTGATCTCCTCGCTCTACACCGAGACCGGTTGGCAGGAGCTGGCCCGGGCGATCGACGCGTTGCAGGGCGGCGACCCGACCGGGGTGTTCACCCTGGCCGACGCGTACGCGGGGCGCGAGGAGGACGGGCACTACTCCAACCTGTTCGACGCGAACATGGCGGTGAACTGCGCCGACGAGACGGAGAAGCCGACCCGCGACCAGATCCGGCAGCTCCAGTCGCGGTGGCGGACGACGTACCCGTTGTTCGGTCCGGCGCTGGCGGTGGGGATGCTGGGCTGTGTCGAGTGGCCCGGCGGGCGGGACCCGTACCCGACCGGCCGGGCGGTCGGCGCGCCGCCGATCGTGGTGGTGGGCACCACCGGCGACCCGGCCACGCCCTACGAGCAGACCGCCGCGCTGGCCTCGATGCTGGGCGTCGGGCGGGTGCTCACCTGGGAGGGCGAGGGGCACACCGCGTACCCGCAGACCGCCTGTGTGACCGAGGCGGTGGACGCGTACCTGATCTCACTCACCGTGCCCCGGGCGGGGCTGCGCTGCCCCGCCCGGTGACGGTGTGCCGGCCGCTCAGCCGGCCGGCGGCGTCCAGCCCAGCGGCAGGTGGCCGATGCGGACCCGCTGCGGGTGGTCGCCGACCGGCACGCTGGTGACCTTCTGCCCGGTGGCGAAGTTGATCGCGGTGACCTGGTCGGCGCCGGATTCGGAGATCACGCAGTCCTGGCCGTCCCCGCTGACCGTGGCCCAGTAGGGCTTGCTGGCCGGCACCAGGGTGCCCTGCCGCAGGGTGGCCCGGTCGACGACGGTGGCGTAGTCGTCCATGGTGCCGGCCACGCAGAGCCGGCTGCCGTCCGGGCTGACCGACAGCCCGTGGTGGCGGGAGTCGTTCACCCAGGTGGTGCGGTCCTCACTGGTGGCCGGGTTCTTCGGCAGGGTGGCGACGCGGGTGATCCGGTCGCTGGCGACGTCGTACTCGACGAGGCCGTTGAAGAAGGAGACCTGGAAGTAGAGCTTGCTGCCGTCCGGGGTGAAGACGGCCGGGCGGACGGCGTCGGAGAGGTCCTGCCGGCCGGCGGCGTCCAGCCGGGACCGCATGTCGATGACCTTCACCACCTGGAACGTGGTGGTGTCGGCGACGGTGATCCGCCGGTCCCCCTTGGTCCAGTCCAGCCAGGGCGCGTCCAGGTCGGTGTTCACCTCGCCGATGGACATGTTCCACAGGTACCGGCCGCCGTCGGTGAAGATGTTCTCGTGCGGCTTGTCCCCGGTGGAGAAGGAGCCGAGCTGCTGGCCGGTGCGGATGTCGAGCACGTGCACGGTGTTGCCGGTGGAGGCGGAGACGGCGACCCGGGTGCCGTCCGGGGAGACGGCCATGTGGTCGGACCGGTAGCCGGAGACCGGGAAGCGCCAGCGCAGGGCCCCGGTGGCCAGGTCGATGGAGACGACGTCGGCAAAACTGGGCCGGGACACCACCAGGGCGGACCCGTCCGGGGTGGTGTACATGTCGTCGACCAGTTGGTCGTGGCCCTCGCCAGGGCCCTGCCGGATGCCGAGGAAGAAGGCGAGCCGGATCGGGTTGAGGTAGATCTCGCGCAGCCGCTGGGCCCGGTCCGGGACGACGTTGATCCGGCCCAGCCGGGCGTAGTCGCCGCGGGCGCGGATGACGTCCGCGGTGCCGTCCCAGTTGTTGCCCACGAACATCACCTCCTGGAGGGCCGCCGCGGCCGGCAGCGCGGCCTGCGGCACGTGCGCGGCGCGGGGCGCCGCGGCCACCGGGGTCGCCGGGGCGGCGAGGGCGAGGGCCGCGAGGGCGGCGAGCGCGGCCCGGCGGGCGCGCGGGCGGGACGGGTGCGGCGGTGCGGGGGACATGGCACCTCCTGGGAGCCGGTTTCGGGATTGACGTTCCTCTTTGCCAGTGGGCGGTGTTACCTTGCGGTAACAAACAGGGAAACAGCCGGCCGCGAGCACCCGATAGGGGCTGGACGCCAACAGCCGGCCGGGCCGGTTGTGCCGCGACGACAACGGGAGGCGCGGGAGGCGATGGCCCGGACCGGAAGCCCGACCCCCTTCGCGACGCTGCTGCGCGACCTGACCGGCGACGCGCTGGCCGTCGAGGAGGTGGTCCGCGCCGCCCGCGAGCACTCCCCCGAGGTGGCCCGGCTCCCCCCGGCGGAGGTCCGCCGGCAGGTCGTCACCCTGCTCACCAGCGGGCTCGGCGCGCTGGAACGCCGGGACGATCCGGCCGAGCGGGACTTCGCCGAGGCGCGCCGGCTGGGCGCCGACCGGGCGGCGCAGGGGGTGTCGGTCGCGGGGCTGCTGCGCGGCGTGCAGGCCGGCCGGAACCGGGCGGTGGAGCTGGTGGTGCGGCACGGGCGGGCCGCCGGCATCCCGGACGACGTGCTGGTCGAGGGGCTGCTCACGATAAGCCGCTATGCCGGGGCGGTGGAACGGGCGGTGGTCGACGGTCACCGGTCCGCCGAGCGGCAACTGACCGCCGCCGGCGGGGCGGCCCGCGCCCGACTGCTCCGCCGGCTGCTGCTCGGCCCCGCCGCCGGCGAGCCGGCCCCGCGCGAGCCGGCCGCGGAGCTGACCCGGTTCGGGCTACGCCCGGACGGGCGCTACCACTGCCTGGTCGCGGAACGCCTCGACCCGGTGCGGGCGCACGCCCTGGCCCGCCGGTTCGCCCGGTGCGGCGGGGTGCTCGGCCCGGTCGAGGGCCGGTTCGCCGGCCTCGTCCCCCGACTGCCGGAGAGCGCCGCCGCCCCGCCGGACGCGCTGGTGGTGGCCGCGCCGGCCCGCCCGCTGGACCGGGCGCCGGCGATGTACGCGCTCTGCGTCGCCGCGCTGCGGAGCGCGGCCCGGCGCCGGCTGCGCGGCGTGCACCTGGTCACCGACCTGGCCGGGGAGACCGCGCTGGACGCCCAGCCGGCCCTGGCCGAGCTGCTGCGGGGTGTCCTGCTGGCCGGCCTCGACCCGGCCGAGGAGTTCCACCGGGAGTTGGCCTCGACCGCGCTCGCCTGGCTGGACCACGGGCAGCGGCTGGACCAGACGGCCGCCGCCCTGCACGTGCACCCGAACACCGTGCGGTACCGGCTGCGCCGGCTGCGGGACCTCACCGGCGGGCCGCCGGTCGAGGACGGACCGCGCTGGCCGGTGCGCGAGACCCTGCACTGGTGGTGGGCGCTGCGCACGTGGCTGGACCAGCCCTGAACGCCGGTACCGGCGCATCGGCGCCCGCCGCTGTGCCAGGCTTCCGGCATGATCGACGTGATCTTCCGGGAGGCGGTCCGCGCGGACCTGCCCGCCGTCATCGCCCTGCTCGCGGACGACGTGCTGGGCAAGGCCCGCGACTTCACCCAGGTGGACGAGGCGTACGAGAAGGCGTTCGCCGAGATCACCGCCGACCCGCGCAACCACCTCGTGGTGGTCGACCGCGACGGTGAGCTGGTCGGCTGCATGCAGATCACCGACATCCCGGGGCTGGGCCGGCACGGCGCCGAGCGGTCCCTGATCGAGTCGGTCCGGGTCCGCTCGGACCTGCGCGGCCAGGGGCTGGGCCGGGAGATGATGACCTGGGCGATCGACCGGGCCCGGGCGCGGGGCTGCGCGCTGGTGCAGCTCACCACCGACAAGTCCCGCGCCGACGCGCACCGCTTCTACCGCAACCTGGGCTTCGTGGCCAGCCACGAGGGCATGAAGCTGGCCCTCTGAGGCCTCCCCCGGCCCGGCCCCGGGTCAGTCGTCGGCCAGGCGGCCGTCGCGCATGGTGAGGGTACGGTCGGCCATCTCGAGCAGCGCCGGGTCGTGGGTGGCCACCAGCGCGGTCATCCCGCGGGCGTGCACCACCGCCCGGAGCAGGTCCATGATCGACCGCCCGGTCTCCGAGTCGAGCTGGCCGGTCGGCTCGTCGGCGATCAGCAGGTCCGGCTCGTTCGCCAGGGCCCGGGCCACCGCCACCCGCTGCTGCTGCCCGCCGGAGAGCTCGTACGGGCGCTGCGCGGCGTGCCCGCCCAGGCCGACCAGCTCCAGCAGCACGGCCACCCGCTGTTCCCGCTCGGCGGCCGGCACCTTCGCCAGCCGCAGCGGCACCCCGACGTTCTCCGCCGCCGACAGGATCGGTACCAGGCCGAAGGTCTGGAAGACGAAGCCGACGGTGCCCCGGCGCAGCGCGAGCAGCTCCCGCTCGCCGGCCGCGGTCACCTCGTGCCCGGCCACCCGGATCGTGCCGTGGTCCGGCCGGTCCAGCCCGCCGACCAGGTTCAGCAGGGTGGTCTTGCCGGCGCCGGACCGGCCCCGGACCGCGACCAGCTCGCCCCGCCCGGCGACGAAGGAGACGTCCCGGACCGCGTGCACCGCGTGCTCGCCCCGACCGAAGGTACGGCTCACCCCCTCGACCCGGAGCACCTCCTCGGTGGTGGGCACCGGCACGGCCGGGGCCGCGAAAAGCTGCTCGCTCATCACTCACTCTCCTCGCTGTGCGCCCGGTCGCCGGGACGCACCTCGACATGGTCCGGTTCCAGGTTGAGCCGGACCCGGTCGCGCAGGGACAGGGCGTCCACGAAGGACGCCGGGAGCTGCATCCGGCCCGTCCGGTCGAGCACCGCGTACTCCTCGCTGACCAGCTCGGTGCTGCCGTCGGCGGCCAGCCGGGCGGTCCGGCGTACCTCCGAGGAGGTCCGGCCGTCGCGGATGGCGACGGTCCGGCGGACCTGGCTCGCCACGGCGTGGTCGTGGGTGACCACCACGATGGTGACGCCCAGCTCGGCGTTGATGGTGCGCAGCGCGGCGAACACCTCGGCGCCGGTCGCCTCATCCAGCTCGCCGGTCGGCTCGTCGGCGAAGAGCACCTCCGGGT
Organism: Micromonospora sp. NPDC050495; assembly: GCF_040655175.1. NCBI lineage: Bacteria > Bacillati > Actinomycetota > Actinomycetes > Micromonosporales > Micromonosporaceae > Micromonospora > Micromonospora sp. NPDC050495. The sequence goes on from NZ_JBFAJK010000004.1 coordinate 46,207, forward strand.
CGTTCGCCACCGCCACGGCCACCGCGCAGCGCTGCTGCTCGCCGCCGCTCATCTGGCCCGGGCGGCGATCCGCGCAGTAGCCGACGCCGACCAGGTCGAGCAGTTGCCGGGCCCGCTCCCGCCGGGCCCGGCGGCCGCCGCCGCGACCCGCCAGCTGCATCGGCAACTCGACGTTCTCCATCGCGGTCAGGTAGGGCAGCAGGTTCCGGCCGGTCTGCTGCCAGACGAAGCCGACCACGTCCCGCCGGTAGCTCAACCGCCGCCGGGCGGAGAGGTTGAGCAGGTCGTAGTCCGCCACCCGGGCGATGCCCGCGGTCGGGGTGTCGAGCCCGGAGAGGATGTTGAGCAGGGTGGACTTGCCGGACCCGGAGGCGCCCACGATGGCCACCAGCTCACCCCGGTCGATGACCAGGTCCAGCCCCTGCAGGGCGAGCACCTCCACGCCCTCGGTCTTGAAGATACGGACCAGGCTGTCGCAGACGATGTGCCCGCGCAGCCGGTCCTGGCCGCCGGCCCGCTCGGCGGCGCGCTCGGCGGCGCGGCGCTGCAGGGCGGCCAGGTCCGGCACGGCGGGGCTCTGTGCGGTGGCGGTCATCAGCTCTCCTCTCCGAGCCGGAGCACCTCACCGAGGCGCATCCGGCGGTTGTTCAAAGCCTCGACGGCGACCGCGAAGCCGAGGGCGACCGCCCCCAACACGACGATCCCGGCGATGAGGCGGGGGTCGAACGCCACCCGGACGGGGGCGCCGCCGGTGAAGGCGGACAGGCCGAGCACCGGGGTGAGCAGCACCGGCAGGAGCGCGCCGACCAGCGCGCCGGTGACCACCGACACGCCGACCAGCGGCCCCAGCTCCACCAGGAGCAGCGCGCGCCACTGCCGGCGGGACAGGCCGAGGGTGCGCAGCCGGGACAGCACCTGGCCGCGGGCCCGCGCGCCGGCCAGCACCACGAACGCGATCGCCAGCACACCCAGCAGCGTTCCGCCGGCGGCGCCGGCGGCGAAGCCGAACACCAGCACGGCGTTCGCGCTGCCCTCGCCGACCTGGTGGCGGACCTCCGCCCAGGTGCGGACCTCCGCCTCGCGCGGCGGTTCGGCGCCGGTGACCGCCCCGCCCTGCTGGAAGCGGCGCTGGCCCTCGTTGCCCACGGCGCGCAGCTTTGCGACGTCGAGGTCGTCGCCGGCGACCAGGAAGCCGGTCGGCACGACGACGTGGTCGGTCCGGGGCACCGACTGCCAGGGCAGGATGACGAACCGGTGGCTGTCCGTCCGGAGCATCGGGAACGTGTCCGCCCGCTCCGCCACCCTGAACTCGTAGCGCTGGCCCTGCACGCCGACGAAGGCGCTGCCGTCCAGACCGGCGTCGGCCAGGTCGGCGGCGACCGCCGGGGAGACCACCGCGGGCAGCGGGCCGGACTGCGCGCCGGGGGCGGCGAGCAGCGCGGCGGGCACGTCCACGGGTACGCCGGACTCCCGGACCACCCGGGCCATGGCCGGCCCGTCGACCAGCAGCACGGTGACATCGCCGAGTCGGGCGTCCCCGCCCCTGGCGTCCTTGGCCAGGCGCTGACCCGCCTCCTGCGCCAGCGGGCCGGTCGCCCGCACCCCGGGCAGCCGTTCCAGGTCGGCGCCGGTCTCCGGGGCCAGCCGCGCGGCCTGGATGAGCGCGTCGGCGGGCACCTGCCGGCTGGCCGCAGCGTCCCGGCTGGTCTGCAGCCCGCTGGCGACGACCGCGCAGAAGGCCGCGGTGGCGATGGCCAGCACCACGACCACCAGCGGGGTGGTGACCACGGCCCGGCCGGCGCGGGCGGTGCCCAGGAAGGCGACGCTGCCCCGGGTCCGGGCCGCGAGCCGGCTGAGCAGCCGCAGCGGCCACGGGTAGAGCCGGACGGCCAGCACCGCTGCGCCGACGGCGAGCAGCACGGGGACCGAGACCAGGAGCGGGTCGATCTCACCGGGGACGAGGCCGCGACGGCGCAGCAGGACGACCGCGAGCACGGCGAGCAGCACCAGGGCCGCCTCCGCGGTGATCCGGCGCGCCGAGGGGCGCAGCTTGATCAGGTCGCGCCGCCCGCCGCCACCGGTCGGCGCGGCGAGCGCGGCCACCGGCAACACCAGCGTCACCAGGACGGCCGCGACCACGGCGAGCGCCGCGGTGTTCCCCGGCGCTCCGGGCGCCAGGTTTCCGAGGAGCCAACCGATCGCGGCGGCGGGCAGCATCACCAGCAGGCACTCGGCGAGGCTGCGGCGGGCCACGGTGACGCCCGTGCCGCCCCGGGCACGCAACAGGGTGAGTTCGGCCCGGCGCCGGCGGACGGTCAGGCCGGCGGCCAGCAGGACCAGCCCGGTCAGGGTCGCCAGCACGCCGGCCGCGATCACCGCGAGGACCGTACGGGCGGCGGCCACCTCCGCCAGGAACTGCCGCAACGGGATGTCGAGGCCCTGGACGAGGGTGACGCCCTGCGCCCGCTGACCCATCCGCTGCAAGCTGTCGATGAGCCCGGGCACGTCCCGCGCGTCGAAGCCGTCGGCGACCAACCGGTAGCGCCAGCCGAACCGCAGACCCCAACCGTCGCGGGAGAGGCGGTCCAGCGACGCCCGGTCGGCGACCCCGTACGCGATGAACGGCTGCGCGTCCCCCGGAGGCTCGACCACGTGCAGGATCGACGGCAGGCCCTGCCAGATGCCGTCCGCGCGGTCCCGGGGTTCGAAGACGCCGACCACGGTGATCGGTACCGGCTCGGCCTTCTTCGCCGTTTCGTCGGTGTCATCCGGTGACGTCCTGGTGAGGGTCAGCTTGCTGCCGGCCTGCAGGTTCAGCTTGCGGGCGACCTCGGCGGAGAGCGCCACCTGGATCGGCTGATCGACCCGCACCCCCGGCTCGGGCCAGTGCCCGTCGATCAGGGTGCCGGCGTCGGCGGTCCCGGGCAGGTGCCGTAGCCCGAGGTCGACCAGCAGGTTCTTCGCCGCCAGGTCCGGGCCCCGGACCCGGTCGGCGCCGGTCTCCGCGGTGAACCACCGCTGGCCGACCAGCCGCCGCACCTCCGGCGGCATCTCGTTCTGCTTGCGGGCCAGGTCGGCCTCGAACGCGTCCATCAGCGAGGTGCCGTTGCCGGCGTTGAAGATCGGTTCCGGGGTCGTGTAGGTCACGTCCCGCCGCTCGTCCGGCTGGCTGGCCATGAGCGTCCGCAGGCCCTCGTCGGTCCGCGAGTTGACCAGCCGGGGTCCCGCGCTGATCAGCAGCATGACGACCATCGTCAGCGCCGCGAGCAGCAGGAACTGTCCGCCGTACGCCCGGATCCGTCGGGCGATCGCGCCGATGCTCATCTCGCCGCCTCCACGCTCGTGGTTGTCGCTCCGCTCCACCCGGTCACCGGTCTCCCCCGATTCGCAGCTGCGCCGCCGCCACCCGCTGCCGGATGCCGAGGGCGATGAACGCACTGAAGGCCAGCGCCGCCAGCAGCAGGCCGATCGCGGTCACCCCGACCGGCGTCCACGGCAGCACGAAGGCCGCTTCGGGCACCGGCCGGCTGGCCGACGGGGTGAGGATGACCAGCGGGGCCATCGTCACGCCCACCGCCGAGCCCAGCAGCAACCCGACCCCGACCCCCAGCCCGGCCAGGAAGGTCTGCTCGGCCAGCAGCGCCCGGGCCAGCAGCCGGGGGGCGGCGCCGAGCGTGTGCAGCACGGCGAACTCGCCGAGCCGGTGCCGGGCGGTCGCCCAGACGTCGACGATCAACCCGACGAGAGCCAGCAGCACCGAACCGATCGCGGCGGCGAGGAGACCGGTCCGGGCGCCCTGCCAGTACGGGTCCTCGTCGGCGCTCTCGGCCACCTGCTGCCGGTCCAGCACGGTGACCCCGGGCAGGTCGGCGGCCGCGCGGGCCACCGTGCCCGGAGCGGCGTCGGCGGTGCCCAGCCACCACTCCTGCACCGCCCGGACGGCGCCGCGGTCCCGGATCAGCCAGTCCACCGCGGCCGGCAGGTCCAGCAGCACCCCGTCGCCGGCGGTGGAGGGCACCGCGGCCACCTCGCCGACCACGGTGACCGGCAACGACACCCCGGAGAGCGACAGGGTGACGGTGTCGCCGGTGTGCAGGCTCAGCGCCTCGCGGACCCGGGGGGTCATCAGCGCCGGCACCGGCTTGTTGTCGCCGGCCGGCACCACCACGAAGCGGGAGGAGTCCTGGTACGCGAACCGCCCGCCCGGCAGGAAGGTGACCTGGCTCTCGGCCGAGAGCCCGGTGGCCGTCGCCGAGACGGTCAGTCGGCCGGTGGGTTCGCCGTTGGTCGCCACCCAGGCGTCGCCGAGCTGCGCCGGCGTGGCCGTCCCGTCGGCGCCGATCAGCCGCAGGCCGGTCAGCTGCAACCCGTACGCCGTGCCGGCCACGTCGCCGCCGTCGAGCTCGAATCCGGCCAGCCGCAGGGGCCTCTCGGACGCGGGCAGGTTCACGGTGAAGCGGGTTCGCCGGCCGTCGCCGTCCGTGCTCGCGACCGGCAGCCGGAAGGCCAGCCCGTCCGCCCGGGTCACCAGCATCGACACGGCGATCGGGCGGGACGACAGGTTGTCGCGTACCGGGGTGCGGACCGTGCCGGTGATCGCCTTGGTGCCGGCCGGCAGCTCGACCCCGGCCGGCGCGTTGCGCGCCCGGACCTGCCGGTCGAACAGCGTCCGCACCGGCTCGTCGGCCAGCCGGTCGTCGAGCCGCACCAGCTGCGCCGCGGTCGCCGCGTCGAGGCTCACCACCGTGGCGGGCAGGTCGACGCGGCCGACCCGGATCTCGTCCCGCCAGGCCGGCGACACGCGGTCCACCCCGTTCAGCGCCTCGAGCTGCCCGGCCCGTCCGATCGGGGCGATCCCGTTGCGCTCGGTGATCCGCAGGTCGGCGCCGACGGTGTGGTCGGCCTGGTCGACCAGGGACCGCTCGCCGGTGGCGATCAGCGACCAGGCGAGGGTGCTGCCGCCGACGGCGAGCGCGAGCAGCAGCACCGGTCCGGCGTGCGGCCGGCGGCCCGCCTGCCACATGCCGAGGATGGTGGCGGTCCACAACTTCCGGTCGACGAAGCGCTCGGCGAACCGGGTCGCGGGCGGGAGCAGCCGGAGCGCCACCACCGCACCGGCCAGCACGCCCAGGGTCGGCGCGGCGACCAGCAGCGGGTCGACCCCGAGCCGCCCGGCCGCGCCGGTCACCGGCGAGGAGTACTGGCGCAGCTGCGTCCAGGCCAGTACCGCGAACGCGACCAGCACCAGGTCGAGGCTGGCCCGCTGGACGGTGGCGCTGCGGTTCGGTCGGGACCGGGCCGCCAGGTCGGCCACGTAGGTGCCCGCCCCGCGCAGAGTCGGGGCGACCATCGCGAGCAGACAGCCGGCGGCGGCGGCCGCCGCGGCCACCCAGAGCAGGGTGGGGCTGCCGGCGGTGAGCGCCAGCGCGCTCGAACGGCCGCTCATCCGGCTCAGTGTCTCGGCGGCGAGCAGCGGCCCCAGCACGGCGGCCGGCAGGACGACCAGGGTCGCCTCGCGGGCGGCGAGGCCCGCCAGTTGCCGTCGCGCGGCCCCGCGGGCCCGCAGCAGGGCGGTCTGGCTCCGCCGGTCCTCGTGCAGGAGCGCGGCGACCAGCACCAGCGCGTACCCGCCGAGGACCACGATCAGCAGCACCGGCGTGGTCAACGAGGAGCGACCCACGAGGTCGGCCCGGGCGATCCGGTTGAGCAACCCCTCCATCGCCGTGACGACCTGTGCGGAGGAGCCGAGGCCGGCCTTCTCGGGCACCTCGGTGACGGCGTGGGCCAGCGCCTGCCGGACGTCGAGCAGCCGGCCGTCCCGGGCCGCCGCGGCGAGGTCCGGCTCGACCACCCACCAGCCGGAGACCGAGCCCGGGAAGGTGGCGGCGAAGTCCGCCGGGTCCAGCACGAACGGCCCGTAGGAGGTGTCGGAGGCGGCCGTGCTGTCCGCGCCCACCCCCGGCGCCAACCGCCAGTACGGCTCGGCGGGGTCCCGCGGTCGCCAGGTCCCCACGAGCACCATCGTGCTGGCCCGTTCGGTGCTGCGGTCGAGCATCGGCACGCGCTCACCGACGGTCATCCCCAGCGCGCCGGCGACCTTCTCCGGGAGCGTCACCTGCAGCGGCTTCGCCCCCGGTGCGGGCCAGGCGCCGTCGACCAGGTCGGCGTGCGCGGGCAGGTCGTCCAGGGTCCCCAGGTTGGCGAAGACGGGGTCGTCGTCGGTGCGGACCCGCGGGCCGAGGTCGCCGGTCAGTTCCCGGCCACCGCCGTACCGGGCACCGGTGACGGTGACCGGGGTGCCACCGAGACCGGTGGCGAATCCGGCGCGCAGCGCCTGGTCCCGGGCGGCCAGTTCGGCGGCGTTCTTGCCGCCGGCGCCGCTCATCAGGATGCTCCGCTCCTCCAGCGCGGCCTTGCTCAGCAACGCCCGCTGGCCGGCCTCCACCGCCCGACGGTTGTAGTCGGTGAGCCCCGTGACCAACGCGACCGCGACCAGCGCCGCGGCCACCGCGGCCAGCAGCAGTCCGCGCGCCTCGTTGGCCCGCCTCAACACCAATCTCATCCGGCCCTCCCCTGGCCCCGTCGGGCCGATGCCCTCCAAGAGCGGTCGGGGGCCGGGAAAGGTTCGCGCGCGTTACGTGATCGTTATCGGCCGCGTGATCGGGCGGGACGGTCAGTCGCGGGGCCGGTCCCGGTCCTTGGAGGGCTGCACCCGCTTCGGTTCGCCGGGCATCTTCGGATACTCCGGGGGGTACGGCAGGTCGCCCTGCCCGGCGGCGGCGTCCCGTTCGGCCCACTCCAGCAGCGGGCTGATGTCCCACGGCGCGTCGTCGATGCCGGCGTGCGGGTCGCCCCGCTCGGCGAACCGGGCCGGCACGCTGCCCAGGTGGAAGTCGTCCGGGTCCACGTCGGGCAGCTCGTCCCAGTCGACCGGGGTGGAGACGGTGGCCCGGGCGTTGGCCCGCAGCGAGTACGCGCAGGCGATGGTGCGGTCCCGGGCCATCTGGTTGAAGTCGACGAAGACCCGGCTGCCCCGCTCCTCCTTCCACCAGGCGGTGGTGACCAGCTCGGGGCGGCGGCGTTCCAGCTCCCGGGCCAGCGCGATGGTGGCCCGGCGTACCTCGACGAAGGTCCAGCGCGGGTGGATCCGCAGGTAGACGTGGACGCCCCGGCCGCCGGAGGTCTTCGGCCAGCCGGTCGCGCCCAGCTCGTCGAGCAGGGCCCGCAGCTCACCGGCGGCGGTGGCCGCGTCGGTGAAGTCGGTGCCGGGCTGCGGATCCAGGTCGATGCGCAGCTCGTCCGGGCGGTCGACGTCGGCGGCGCGCACCGGCCACGGGTGGAAGACCACGGTGCCCATCTGCGCCGCCCAGGCCACGTGCGCCAGGTCGGCCGGGCAGAGCTCGGCGGCCTTCCGGCCGCTGGGGAAGCTGATCTCCGCGGTCGCCACCCACGGCGGTACGCCCCGGGCGGGCACCCGCTTCTGGAAGAACATCTCCCCCTCGATGCCCTCGGGGAAGCGTTGCAGCGTGGTGGGCCGGTCACGGAGGGCGCGCATGATCCCCTCGCCGACCGACAGGTAGTAGTGGAAGACGTCCGCCTTGGTGAACCCGCGCTCCGGGAAGATCACCCGGTCCGCGCTGCTCAGCCGCACGGTGTGCCCGGCGACTTCGATCTCCTCGACTGCCTTGCTGGCGACCATTGCGCGACCATATGCGATGGCACCGACGCGCGACGTACGGTTGAGCGGTGAGTCTTTCCGACAATGAACTGCCCCGTACCGAGGACGACTGGCGGGTCCGGCTGAGCCCTGAGGAGTTCCGGGTGCTCCGCGAGGCCGGCACCGAGGCCCCATGGACCGGCGAGTACGTCGACACCAAGACCCCCGGGGTGTACCACTGCCGGGCGTGCGGAGCGGAGCTTTTCCGCAGCGAGGACAAGTTCGACTCGCACTGCGGCTGGCCGAGCTTCGACGACGCCATCCCGGGGACCGTCAAGGAGATCCCCGACAACACCCTGGGCATGCGGCGCACGGAGATCCGCTGCGCCCGCTGCGACAGTCACCTGGGGCACGTCTTCGAGGGTGAGGGCTTCACCCCGAAGGACACCCGGCACTGCGTGAACTCGATCTCCGTCCGGCTGGAGCCGAAGGGCGTCTGAGCCGCCCCTCAGCCACTCGCCGTGGTCGGGCCCGGCCGGGCGGCCGGGCCCGTCGCGGCTCACAGCCGCAGCGTGCCGCCCTGCTCGTCGACGTGGTCGGCGGACTCGTCGTCCAGCCAGACCCCACCGGTGGCCAGGTAGCGGAACCGGTACTCCCCCGGGCCGAGCCGGACGGTCACCGTCCGGGTGCCGTCCCGGCGGCCGACCAGCTCGTGCCGGCCGGGCTCCCAGCCGTTGAAGCAGCCGACCACGCTGACGGTGCCGGGCGGGGTGTCCCGGGGCAGGCAGAAGGTGACCCGGGTCTGGGTGCCGAAGAGCTTGTTGCGCTTGATCACGGGGGTCCTCCGGGGGCGTTTCACGGCGGTCACCTGGCCTAACGCGCGACACGCCGGGGGTGACGCGCCGTCGAGCCGGACCAGGTTCGCCGGTTTCGGTTGCCGGCCGGTGTCCGGTGCCGGACGCTGTGGTGACGGGTCCGTTTTCGGGGGGTTTCAGATGGCAACGTGCGAGGTCTGCGGCAACGACTACTGGATGGCGTTCGAGGTGCGTACGGTGAACGGCGCCACGCACACCTTCGACTCCTTCGAGTGCGCCATCCACCGGATGGCACCCATCTGCGAGCACTGCCAGATCAAGATCGTCGGCCACGGTGTCGAGGTCTCCGGCCGGTTCTTCTGCTCGGCCCACTGCGCCCGCGCGGTCGAGGGCGAGCAGGGCGCCGAGATCCGCGACGCGGTCGGCGCCCGCCCCGCCTGACCTCGTCCTCGCCCCCGTCGTCAGGCCGGCACCCCGGCCCGGCCGGCACGGCCCGCTGTCGCGCGGCCCACCGGGCCGGTTCCGGGCCGCACCGGCGAGGCCGCCGGCGAGCGGGCCGGCACGGCCCTGGCGGCGGGACGAGCCGGTCGTAAGCGGGTGGTAAGAGTCGGGGCGCAGGTCTGGCTAGTGCGGTGTCCACTAGCGTTCACCGGGTGTCCGGTGGTTGTTGTGGATCCTCGCCTTTTGGGCGAGCGACTCCCCACGCGGTGGTGGGGCGGGCCTCCGCGGGCCAACTGATCCTCGCGCCGCCTGCTGTGGGCGGCGGGGGTCACGTCGGGACTGGCCGGCACCGGGGAAGTGTCGTCCGGCTCGACGGTGCGTGACCACCCAGGGCACCACGGCCGGTGGTGTGGGGGTGGTGGTTCCGCCGCCCGGTGTGCGGGTGGCGATGGTGGCGGCCGCGACGAGGTCGCGGTGCCCGGTAAACGTGCAGTGTGGGCAGGACAGGGTCCGGCCGCGGGGTTTCGGCACCCGCCGCCGGCAGGCCGGGCAGGTCGAGGAGGTGCCGCGTTCGTCGACGAGGTGGACGGTGATGCCGGCGAGGACAGCTTTGTCGGTGAGGACCTGCAGGAGCCGGCCGATCTGCCACTGCCGCAGCCGCAGGTTGTGCCGCCGTCCCGCGTCCAGGTCGAGCACGCCGCGCGGGTCACCGACGTGCAGCACACCGACCCGCTGGCGTACCGCCCAGGACACGACCTGGCGGGCGGCCTCGTGTTGGGCCTGACGCACCCGACGCCGATGCCGGCTCTCCACCTGCCGCGCCCGGCGCCGGTACTGACGCCACCGCCGTGACCCTCGCTGCCCCGGTTTCGGGGCCCGCCGGGCGGCCGCACGGCGGCGGGCCTTCGTGTCGGCCAGGTGCATGCGGTGTTCGGCGCGGATCGCCCGCCCCGACACCAACAGCCCCGCACCGTCGGGGCCGGCCACCGCGTACGGGTGGATGATCCCCAGGTCCACCCCCGCCACCCTGGCCGGGTCCGGTCCCTCACCGGCCGGGTACGTCGCGACCGGCACTTCAGCAGTGACGTCCAGGAACAGCCGGCCCCTCTCACACAACAGCGTGACCGCCCGGACCTGCTCAACCGGATACGGCAACTCGCGCGCCAACCGCACCCACAACGGCGCAGCACCCTTGGCGCAGGGGACCCGAACCCGACGCCCGTCGAGGGCGAACGTGCCGTGATACCAACGCACCGGCATCAACCCCCGCCGCCGGCGCGGAAAACGCGCCGACACGTCACCGCCCTTGCGGCGTTTCGCCGCCGCGAACCACGCGTCGGAGAACCGCCGCAACACCGACCGGGCACCCGTCGAATCCAACTCGCCAAAGGTGCCCGGCCCCGACACGGACAGCTCCCGACACAACTCCTGATAGCTGGTCAACGGCGCATCCCGGCGGCGACGTCGCCACCCATTGACCTCCAACACACACGCCCACACATCACCAGCCGACCGCAGCAGCCCGAAACACCGCCGCCGCTGCCCGGACGTCACCCGCAACGCCACACGCACGGTGCGATGCACCACCCGAGACGCGGCAGGATCCCGACGACGAGGCACAACCCCACCCAACACCACCAGTACGACAAACTCCCCGGCAACCAACCCGGCGAACGTTTGTGGTCACGGCACTAGCTTGTCTTTTAACCTTCGGTGTTCTGGCCAGGCATTGTGCGATGTCGTGAGTGGACACGAAGACGGCCTTCGGTGATCATGTCGTCTCGCCAAAGAAGAACATGACTTACAACCGAAGGCCGTGATGAGCAGTGTGCCCGACCCCGCTGACCGCGTCGAGTCGCTGCGGCGACTCGCCGGGTTCCGGGAGGAGTTTTACGCCTGTCTGACTCGTCGGGCGGACGCCCTGTTCGAGCTGACCGACGCGGTGTTGTGCGTGGATGGCCCGGTGGACAGCTTGGTGGGGTTGAGCCTGGCCGCCGAACATCGCCGGGGTCACGGTGCGCTCTACGATGCGGTCAACCACGGGCGTCTGGAGCCGGCCCGGCTGCGCCGGGCGGTGGCCGCGTTGCCGGTCCCGCTGGCCGCCGACGGGCGGATCGTGCTGGCGGTGGACGTGTCGGCGTGGCTGCGCCGGGAAGCTCACACCAGCCCGGACCGGCTCTACTGTCACGTTACCGGGCAGACCCGCGCCCAGGACCAGCGGATCCCTGGCTGGCCGTATTCGATCGTGGCTGCCCTGGAGACCGGCGCCACCTCCTGGACCGCGCTGCTCGACGCGGTCCGGCTCGGGCCGGCCGACGACGAAACCGCTGTGACCTGCGCGCAGGTGCGCCAGGTCGTTGACCGGCTGATCACCGCGGGACACCGGCGTGAGGGTGACCCGCCGATCCTGATCGTGACCGACTCAGGCTACGACACCGCCCGCCTCGCCCACGACCTGCGTGACCTGCCGGTCGAGATCCTCGGGCGGCTGCGCTCCAGCCGGGTGATGCGCCTACCGGCACCGACCCGCACCCCAACCACGGTCGGCCGGCCTCGCCACCACGGCCCGGAACTACGGCTGTCTGACGAGACCACCTGGCCCCAGCCAACCCACCACACCCACACCGCCACCTCCCGCTACGGCACCGCACAAGCCCTCGCCTTCAACCGGGTACATCCCCGGCTGACCCGCCGCGCCGCCTGGATCAATCACACCGGGCCGCTGCCGATCCTGGAAGGCACCCTGCTGCGGCTGACCGTCGACCGCGTCCCCTCCGGTCACAACCCCAAACCGATCTGGCTGTGGTGCTCCACGCCCGACCTGACCGCCGCCCAGGTTGATCTGCTCTGGCAGGCATACCTGCGCCGCTTTGACCTCGAGCACACCTTCCGGCTGCTCAAACAGACCCTCGGCTGGACCCGACCCCGCCTCCGCGACCCGAACGCGGCCGACACCTGGACCTGGCTGATCCTCACCGCGCACACCCAACTACGGCTGGCCCGCGGCCTCACCCACGATCTGCGCCGCCCCTGGGAACGACCCACCGGCCCCACCCGACCCGAACGCCTGAGCCCCGCCCGGGTCCGCCGCGGGTTTCGGAACCTCCAGCCGAAGACCAGTCATCCCGCGAAGGCACCAAAACCCACCCGGCCCGGCCCCGGACGTCCACCCGGCAGCCCCAACCGATACCGCGCACCCCGCCACGACGTCGGCAAAACCATCCACCGCGCCCGCACCCAAGCCGACCAGCAAAAACTCAAAGGTTAAAAATCAAGACTAGCATCCGAGCATGCCCGCAGTCAGATCGGCACTGCTGCCGCTCACCCTGGCCGTCACCCTCGCCCTCGCCGGCTGCGCGGGCGGCGGCGGGACCGACGACGCCGCCACGTCGAGCGGGCCGGCCGCCACCGCGCCGACCGGCCCCGCCGGCACCATCGGCACGAACGGCGCCACGGGCGCGACCGGTCCCACCGCGACCGGCCCGGCCGGGAGCACCGGCAACGCCACGCCGGTTCCCGGCACGCTCGACTTCACCGCCCGCACCGTCGACGGCGGGTCGTTCGCCGGGCGCAGCCTGGCCGGCCGGCCGGCCGTGCTCTGGTTCTGGGCGGCCTGGTGCAGCCGGTGCCGGGGGGTCGCCGACGACGTCGCCGCCGTGCGCCGGGACCACGCCGACCGGGTCAACCTGGTCGGCGTGGCCGGGCTGGGCAGCGGCGCGGACGCCATGCGGCGCTTCGTCCGGGACACCGGCATCACCGCGTTCCCCAACCTGGCCGACGACGAGGGCACGCTGTGGCGGCGGTTCGGCGTCACCAGCCAGGAGTGGTACGTGCTGCTCGACTCCACCGGCAAGGTGGTGCACTCCGGGGCACTGTCCCAGGCGGAGCTGCGCCGCCGGGTCGCCGAGCTGGTCTGACATGTCGGACACCCCGTACGGGCTGGCACTCGCCGCCGGCCTGCTCGCCGCGGTGAACCCCTGCGGGTTCGCGCTGCTGCCCGCGTACCTGTCGGTGCTGGTGCTGGGCGAGGACCGGGCGGCCGGCCGCGGGCCGCTCGCGCCGGTGCGCCGGGCGCTGGCCCTGACCGGCGCGATGACCCTCGGCTTCGTCGCGGTCTTCGGCGGGTTCGGGCTGCTCGCCGGGCCGGCGGCGGACGCGGTGGCGCGCCGGTTGCCGTGGGTGTCGGTGCTGATCGGCGTGGCACTGGTGGTGGCCGGCGGCTGGCTGCTCGCCGGACGGCAGCTGCCGACGATCACGCCGCGTCCGGCGACCGGCCCGGCGGTCGAGGCGCGGTTCGGCTCGATGGTGCTCTTCGGCGTGGCGTACGCGGTGGCCTCGCTCGGCTGCACGATCGGGCCGTTCCTGGCCGTGGTGGTGGCCGGCTTCCGCGCCGGCAGCCCGGCCGGCGGCGCCGGCCTGTTCGTCGCGTACGCGCTCGGCATGGGGCTGGCGGTGGGCGCCGCGGCCCTCGTGGTGGCGCTGGCCCGGGAGTCCCTGATCCGGCGCACCAGACGGGCGGCGCCGATGCTCGGCCGGCTGGCCGGCCTGCTGCTGATGTTCACCGGCGGCTACGTGGCCTGGTACGGCTGGTACGAGGTCCGGCTCTTCGCCGGCCGGGACGCCGACGACCCGGTGGTCGCCGCGGCCGGCCGGGTGCAGGGCGCGCTGAGCGACCGGTTGGCGCAGTGGGGTCCGTGGCCGGTCGCGGCCACGGTCGCCGTGCTGGTCGCGGTCCCCGCCGTGGTCACGCTGCTCCGCCGGCGCCGCGCCACCGCACCGACCGCCACCGTCCCCGCGCACACCGCCGTCGCCCGGGCCGACCGGGGTGCCGGGACGGACTCGACCTAACATCGCGGGATGCCCGTCGCGTCACACCTGGCCAGCTTCGCCGAGCTGGACGCCCGCACCTTCCACGACCTGCTCCGGCTGCGCATCGACGTCTTCGTCGTCGAGCAGGCGTGCCCGTACCCCGAGCTGGACGGCCGGGACGTCGAGCCCGGCACCCGGCACCTGTGGCTGACCCGGGACGGGGCGGTGGTGGCGTACCTGCGGATCCTGGCCGACCCGGCCGGGGTGGCCCGGATCGGCCGGGTGGTGGTCGCGCCGGCCGCCCGCGGCGGCGGCCTGGCCGGCCGGCTGATGACCGAGGCCCTCGCACTGGTCGGCGACCGGCCGTGCGTGCTGGAGGCGCAGTCCCACCTGGTCGGCTTCTACGCCGGCCACGGCTTCACGGCCAGCGGCCCGGGCTACGTCGAGGATGGCATCCCGCACACCCCGATGCGCCGCGACGGGTGACCGCCGGCCGCCGCAGAGATTGACGGATACCGCTTTCCTGTGGCACGGTGCCAGGGCGGAACCGCTACGGGAGCCAGCACACACGGCACGGGAGGGGCAACTCCCGCACCGTCCGGGCGTCGTTTGACCGACATCTCCACCCGGAGGCTCCGATGTCCACTCCGTACCGCCGCCGCGCCCTCGTCGCGGCGGCCCTCCTCAGTGTCGGCGCGGTCGTCGCGGCGCTGCTGAACCTCACCCTGGCCGGCCCGGCCTCCGCGCACGGGTCGGTGGTCGACCCGGCGTCGCGCAACTACAGCTGCTGGCAACGCTGGGGCAGCGACTTCCAGAACCCGGCGATGGCCACCCAGGACCCGATGTGCTGGCAGGCCTGGCAGGCCGACCCGAACGCCATGTGGAACTGGAACGGCCTGTTCCGCGAGGGCGTCGCCGGCAACCACCAGGCGGCCATCCCCGACGGGCAGCTGTGCAGCGCCGGGCACACCCAGTCCGGCCGCTACAACGCGCTCGACACGGTCGGCGCCTGGAAGACCACGTCGATCTCCAACAACTTCCGGATCAAGCTGTTCGACCAGGCCAGCCACGGCGCCGACTACATCCGGGTCTACGTGACCAAGCAGGGCTTCAACGCGTTGACCTCGCCGCTGCGCTGGAGCGATCTGGAACTGGTCGGCCAGATCGGCAACACCCCGGCCAGCCAGTGGACGCAGGAGACGTCGGGCGTGTCGATCCAGGTGCCGGCGAACGCGCCGGGCCGCACCGGGCGGCACATGGTCTACACCATCTGGCAGGCCAGCCACCTGGACCAGTCGTACTACCTGTGCAGCGACGTCGACTTCGGCGGCGGCTCCACCACCCCGCCGACCACGACGCCGCCGACCACCACCCCGCCCACCACGACCCCGCCGACCACCACCCCGCCCACCACGCCGCCGCCGACCACGCCGAACCCGGCCGGGGCCTGCACGGCGACCTACAAGATCACCGGGCAGTGGGGCGGCGGCTTCCAGGCCGACGTGCAGGTGACCAACGGCGGCTCGCCGATCCGCGGCTGGTCGGTGAGCTGGACCTACGCCAACGGCCAGCAGGTCACCTCGGCGTGGAACGCCACGGTCAGCGCCAGCGGGACACAGGTGACCGCCCGCAACGTCGCCTACAACGGCAGCCTCGGCGCAGGCGCCAGCACCACGTTCGGCTTCACCGGCTCGTGGAGCGGCAGCAACCCGGTGCCCGGCAACCTCTCCTGCACGACGAGCGCCTGACCGCCGGCCGGCCGGGGTCGCCACCCCTCCAGGGGCGCGACCCCGGCCGGGTCCGGCTGTCGCCGGCCGGCAGCGCGTGCCCGCGCCCGCTCAGACCAGGCAGGTGACGATGTCGGCGACGGACCGGCGACGGCCGGTGTAGAAGGGGATCTCCTCCCGGACGTGCCGGCGGGCCCGGGCGGCCCGCAGCTCGCGCATCAGGTCGACGATCCGGTGCAGCTCGTCGGCCTCGAAGGCGAGCATCCACTCGTAGTCGCCGAGGGCGAACGAGGCCACCGTGTTGGCCCGCACGTCCGGGTAGCCGCGCGCCATCCGGCCGTGCTCGGCGAGCATCTCCCGCCGCTCCGCGTCCGGCAGCAGGTACCACTCGTAGGAGCGGACGAACGGGTAGACGCAGAGGTACGCCCGGGCCTCCTCGCCGGCCAGGAACGCCGGGATGTGGCTCTTGTTGAACTCGGCCGGCCGGTGCAGCGCCATCTGCGACCAGACCGGGGTGAGCGCCCGGCCCAGGGTCGTCCGGCGGAACCGCAGGTACGCGTCCTGCAGGGCGTCGCTGGAGGAGGAGTGCCACCAGATCATCAGGTCCGCGTCGGCGCGCAGCCCGGCCACGTCGTACGTGCCCCGGATGGTGACGTCCTTGCCGGCCAGCTCCTCGAAGAGGGACTCGACCTCGTCGACGACGTTCTCCCGCAGGGACGGCAGCGGGCTGGTGGCCCGGTACACCGACCACATGGTGTAGCGGATGCTGTCGTTGAGCTCCCGCAACCGGGCCGCGTTGGTCTGCTCGGTCATGCTGCCGATCCTCCCAGTGCTGTGATGATCTCTTCGGCCGCGGTCTCGCCGGAGCGGACGCAGACCGGGATGCCGACCCCGTCGTAGCCGGCGCCGGCCAGCGCCAGCGTCGGGTGGGCGGCGCGCAGCTCCGCCCGGGCCGTCGCGACCCGGCCGAGGTGGCCGGGCGGGTACTGCGGCAGCGCCCCGCCCCAGCGCTGCACGTGCCGGTCGACCGGGGCGGGCAGCGGGGTGCCGAGCGCCTTCGACAACTCCCGGTGCACGGTGCCGACCAGGTCGTCGTCGGTGAGCTGGAGCGCGGCCTCGTCGCCGTACCGGCCGACCGAGGCGCGGACCAGGGCCAGCCCGTCCGGGCGGCGCAGGTGCCCCCACTTGGTGGTGAAGAAGGTGGCTGCCTTGATCAGCAGGCCCTCGGTGGCCGGCACCAACAGGCCGGAGAGCCCCGGCAGCTCCGGCTCCGGCAGGGCCATGGTGACCAGCGCGACGCTGGCGTAGTCGAGCCCGCCGACGGCGGCGGCCGCCGCGGGCACGGCGTCGGCGAGCAGCCGGGCCGCCGGGCGGGCGGGCACCGCGAGCACCACCGCGTCGGCCTCGACGGTCGACGGCTCCGCCC
Source organism: Micromonospora sp. NPDC050495 (assembly GCF_040655175.1). Taxonomy (NCBI): domain Bacteria; kingdom Bacillati; phylum Actinomycetota; class Actinomycetes; order Micromonosporales; family Micromonosporaceae; genus Micromonospora; species Micromonospora sp. NPDC050495. The sequence continues at coordinate 63,082 of NZ_JBFAJK010000004.1, forward strand.
CGGCGCGCGGCGGCGCGGCACCGTCGGGCAACCGGGTGGGTCCGACGGTGAGCCGCCACCCGGTCGGGGTGCGGTGCAGCTCGCGGACGGCGGCGTTCCGGCGGATCGTCGCCCCGCTCTGCGTCGCCGCCGCGTCGATCAGGGTGCTCAACCCGCCGACCAGGGTGCCGAAGACCGGGGCGCCGGGCGCGCGCGGCGCGGCGGCCTGCGCGGCGCGGACCGCCCCGACCAGGGTGTGCTCCGCCCGGGCCGTCCGGGCCAGGGCCGGCATCGTGGCGACCAGGGACAGGTCGTCGGCCCGGCCGGCGTAGACCCCGCCGAGCATCGGGTCGACCAGCCGATCCACCACCTGGTCGCCGAGGCGGGCGCGGACCAGCGCGCCGACCGCGATGTCGTCGTCCGGGCCGAGCAGCGGCCGCCCCTCGTCCCGGTCGGCCGCCGCGGCCGGCCGCGCCACCGCGGCCACCTTCGCCAGATCCCCGGGTACGCCCACCAGGGTGCCGCCGGGGACCGGGCGCAGCCCGCCGGAGATCACCAGGGCGGCCTGCCCGACGGTGGGGTGCACGATCCGCTCGGCCAGGCCCAGCCGGCGGACCAGGTCCACCGCCCCGGACGCCGCGCCGGCCGGGTCCCGCAGCAGGAACGACTCGGCGCCGAACTCGACCGGGCCGCCGGCCAGCTCGCCGGTGCGCAGCTTGCCGCCGAGGCGGCCGGACTGCTCGTACACGGTGATCTCGGTGCCGGCGGGGGCCCGGTCGCGCAACCGGACGGCGGCGGCCAGCCCGGTGATGCCCCCACCGATGATCGCCACCCGCCACGGTCGCGCCATGATCAGCTCCTTGCCTCCTGGGGCCGCGCGCTGAGCTCGTGCACCAGCGCGACCACCCGGGTCAACACCTCGGGGTCGGTCTCCGGCAGCACGCCGTGACCCAGGTTGAACACGTGCCCGGGGGCGGCCCGACCCTGCTCCAGGATCCGGCGCACCTCGGCCTCCACCACCGGCCAGGGGGCGAGCAGCACGCACGGGTCGAGGTTGCCCTGCACGGCCTTCTCCGGACCGATCCGGCCGGTGGCGACGTCCAGCGGCGTACGCCAGTCCACGCCGACCACGTCGGCGCCGACCTCGCCCATCGCGCCGAGCAGCTCGCCGGTGCCCACCCCGAAGTGGATCCGCGGCACGGCCGGCTCGGCGGGTCCGTCGCCCGGTCGCGTCCCCGCGCCGTCGGCACCGGCGTCGGCGAGGCCGGCGAGCACGTGCGCCGAGTGCGGCAGGACGTAGCGGCGGTAGTCGGCCTCGGAGAGCGCGCCGGCCCACGAGTCGAAGAGCTGCACCGCGGAGACCCCGGCGTCGACCTGCACCCGCAGGAACGCCAACGTCACCTCGGCCAGCCGGGCGCAGAGCGCGTGCCACAGCTCCGGGTCGCCGTACATGAGCGCCTTGGTCTTCGCGTGGGTCCGCGACGGCCCGCCCTCGATCAGGTAGCTGGCCAGGGTGAACGGGGCGCCCGCGAAGCCGATCAGCGGGGTGTCGCCCAGCTCGGCGACGAGCAGCCGGACCGCCTCGTCCACGTAGGACACGTCGTCCCGGCTGATCGGGCGGATCCGCTCCACGTCGGCCGCGGTACGCACCGGCTCGGCCACCACCGGCCCGGTGCCGGCCACGATGTCCAGGTCGATGCCGGCGGCGGCCACCGGCACCACGATGTCGCTGAACAGGATGGCCGCGTCCACCCCGTGCCGACGGACCGGCTGGAGGGTGATCTCGGTGATCAGCTCGGGGCGGCGGCACGACTCCAACATCGGCACGTTCGCCCGGATCTCCCGGTACTCCGGCAGCGACCGGCCGGCCTGGCGCATGAACCAGACCGGGGTGTGCGGGACCGGCTCGCGCCGGCAGGCGCGGACGAAGGGCGAGTCGGCCGGCCCGCCGCGGCGGGTTTCTCCGTCTCGGGCGGCAGTGCCCGTGGTCTCGGTGGTCATCGCGGCCAATCGTGCCACGCGCCGGACCGGCGTCCGCCGCCACCATCACCTTTTGTGACGTGAACGCAGGGGCGTCTCGGGAACCGGGGCCCCGACCGCCCTCCCCCGTTCCCGGATGATCGAGACGAGCGCCCGGCGTGCCGTCCCGCCGAGCGGGTGGACGGCGGCATAGGCTGCCGGCATGGCCCCCCCGATCGCGCATCCGGAAACCTTCGTCCGCGCGGTCGCGGGGCTGCGATCGGTGACCTGCCGCCCGGAGATCATGCTGGAGGAGGTCGGCGCCCCGCAGCGCCTGGCCCCCTACGCGTTCGCGCTCTCCGCCGCGGTGCTGCGGGACGGCGACGAGGTGGCCACCGGCCGGCTGATCCTGCTGCACGACCCGGCCGGCCACGAGGCGTGGCAGGGCACCCTGCGGCTGGTCACCTACGTGACCGCCGAGCTGGAGGTGGACCTGGCCAGCGACCCGCTGCTGCCCGGGGTGGGCTGGACCTGGCTGACCGATGCGCTGGACGCGCAGGACGCCCGGCACCGGGCGATCGGCGGCACGGTCACCCAGACCCTCTCCACCCGGTTCGGCGAGCTGGCCGGCCCGCCCGCCGCCGGGGACATCGAGATCCGCGCCTCCTGGACGCCGCTCGGCGTCGACCTGGCCCCGCACCTGCTCGGCTGGTGCACCCTGCTGGCCTCGACCGCGGGGCTGCCGCCACCCGGCGTGACCGCCCTGCCAACCCGCCGCCCCGCCGGCGCCGCCTAGCCCGCCGGCGCGGCACGCCCGCCGGCGCCGCCCAGCCCACCGGCGCCCGCTAGCCCGCCCGCATGGCACGGGCCGCTGGCGCCGCCCAGCCCACCGGCACGGCACGGGCCGCCCCGGTTGCCCGGAGCGGCCCGCCCGACCCGGTCAGAGGTAGTTCTCGGCCTCGTCGCAGATCTTGTCCAGGCCCTTGTTGGCCCGGTCGAAGCCCGCCTTGTCGCCGCGGGACGCCGCCGCGATGGCGGTGGTGAGCTTGTCCAGGCAGCTCGCGATGACCCGCTTCTGGCGGGCCTGCTCGTCCCGGTCGTTCTTGGTGCCGGTGAGGTCCTGCTCGGTGTCGGAGAGCTTGTCCCGAACCGACTGCAGGTCCGCCTTCAGCTTGTCGATCTCCTGCTGGTTGGCCGTGATCGTCCCGTTCCGCTGGCTGACCGTCTGCTCGGACTTGTGCAGCTTGCCGTTGGTGTTGACGTAGAGGCCGGTCATCACCCCACCGAGGACGAAGAGCAGCCCGGCGACCAGGGCGAGGACCAGCGTGGTGGCCCGCCCCTTGCCGGCGCCCGCCGCCGGCGCCCCGTACGGCGGGACCGCGCCCGGCGGCGCGGACATCGGCTGGGGCGCGAATCCCGGTCCGGAGACCGGCGGGCCCGACATCGGCTGCGGCCCGAACCCGGGCCCGGAGACCGGCGGGGCGGACATCGGCGCGGTGGTGCCCGGCGGGGCCGACAGCGGCTGCGGGTACCCCGGCGGCGGGACGGGCGCGGCGCCCGGCGCGTACGGGTTGGCGGGCGGCTGGGGCAGGGTGGGCTCCGGCTGGGCCGGCCGGTACTGGCCCGGCGCGGGCTGAGCACCGTACGGGTTGCCGTACATGGTGCCGCCCGGTGGCTGGGGCGGGTAGCCCTCCGCGCCGGTCGGTGGCTGGGACATCCTTCTTTCCTCCAGGTCTGCTGGTCCCCCGTGGGGCGGCCGGGACGGCCGGCTCAGCGGATCGGCGTGGTCGGGGGCCACGCCTCGACGGTGTGCGCTGCGGTCAGGGACGACCGGCGACGGTGCCGGTCAGCACAGGTTGAACGTGTCACAGGCGGTCTTGATCGGGACCGCGAGGCCGATGCCCTCGGCGTCCCGGGCCTTGGCGGTGGCGATCCCGACGACCTCCTTGGCGCCGTTGATCACCGGACCGCCGGAGTTGCCGGGGTTGATCGGCGCGTCGAACTGGATGACCGGCCCGGAGCCGCCCTCGTCCTTGCGGAACGCGCTCACCACGCCGGTGGTCACGCTGTCCTGCAGGCCCAGCGGGGCGCCGACCACCACGATCTGCTGGCCGGACTTGACCGGCGTCGCCCCCGCGACCAGCGCCTTGAACCGGGCGGTGCTCCGCAGCTGGGCGATGTCCTTGTCCTTGTCGACCTTCACGATGGTGGCGTCGAACCGCTGGTCGGTGCGCTCCAGGAAGACCTTGCGGCCACCGCTGTTGTAGACCGCCTCCACGACGTGGAAGTTGGTGAGCAGGGTGGTGCCGCCCCCGGCCGGCGCCTTGCCGATGGCGAAGGCGGTGCCGGTGAACTGCCCGGCGCGGACCCGGAACACGCTGGGCAGCACGGCGCTCGCCACGGCCTCCGGGTTGAAGGTGGCACCGGCCTGCTTCTCCAGGGCGTCCGCCCGGCCCTCCAGGCCGTCGAACCGCTGACCGTCCGCGCCCTGCGCCTCGGCCAGCCGCCGGTCGGTCACGGTGAGCCGGTCGCCGAGCCGGTGGATCTGGTACGCCTGCACGCCGGCGACCACGGCCAGCACCCCGGCGATGACCAGCGCCACCGCCGGCACCCAACGCCGGCCCGGGCGCGGGCCGGGGTACGCCGGATCCGCCCCGGGCGGGGCGCCGGCCGGAGCGAGGCCACCCGGCGCGGCGACCGGCTGGCCCGGGTACGCCGGACCGGACGGCTGGCCCGGGTAGCCGGAACCCGACGCGGGCTGGCCCGGGTAGGCCGGACCGGACGTCGAGGAAGCCGGGTACGCCGACCCGGAGGTCGGCGCGGCCGGATACGTCGACCCGGAGGCCGGCGCAGTCGGGTACGTCGACCCGGAGGTCGGCGCAGTCGGGTACGCCGACCCGGAGGCCGGCGCGGCCGGATACGTCGACCCGGAGGCCGGCGCAGTCGGGTACGTCGACCCGGAGGTCGGCGCAGTCGGGTACGCCGACCCGGAGGCCGGCGTAGCCGGATAGGCCGACCCGGAGGCCGGCTGGGTGGTGGCGTCGGGTGTGGCCGGCGGCCAGGCGGTCTGGGCGGTGGGGGCGGACACCGGGGCGCCCCACTGGCCGCCCTGGGGGGTCGCGGACCAGCCGGCCCGAGGCGCGGGCGGCACCGGGAAGCCGGCGCCGGGCGCGGCCGCGGAGCCGGGAGAGCCGGCGCCGGGCGGCGTGGCGGAGCCGGGGTAGCCGGTGCCCGGGGCGGTGCCGGGGCCGGGCTGGCCGGGGATCGGGGCGTGGCCGGCCGGTGGAGCGAGGCGGGGCGGCAGCGGCCCGGGCCGGTCGGTCGCCGGGGGCTCGTCGTGCCGCTGGCCGGCCGCGTCGTCGCCGTACTGCCCCGGCGTGCCGCCGCCGGTCCCGTACCCCGCCGTCATGATCGCTCGTTCCTCCTGTGCCCGCCCCGCCGCGACGCCTGCGGGCCCCCACGGGACCCGGCGCGGCCCGAAGGACCGTACCTGCGCGAACGGGGTTTGTCTTCCCCGTTGTCCGACCCTGCCACACGGACGCAAGACGACACCGGCGCGACATCTGCCGGCCCTCGGGCCGACACGCGCCCGACCGGCTGCGCACACCGGATCCTCCGGCGCACTAGGGTTGTCAGGTGACCGACGAACCACCCCTGCGCCGTCGGGCCGCCGAAAGCCGTACGGGAGGGGCCTCACCAGACCCGTCGCCGGCCGTACCGGAGCCGGTGGACGCGGGGACCGAACCGACCACCGGCGGGCCCGTCCCGTTGACCGCCCCGCGCGAGGGCACCCCCGCGCCCGTGGCCACACCGAGCGCGCTCGACGAGGTCGTGGCCCGTTTCGAGAAGGGCAGCGGCCCGGTGGCCCTGGACGCCGAGCGCGCGTCCGGCTACCGGTACAGCCAGCGGGCGTACCTGGTGCAGCTGCGCCGGGCCGGCGCGGGCACCGCGCTGATCGACCCGCTGCCGCTGCCGGACCTCTCCGCCCTCGACGCGGTGATCGCCGACGCCGAGTGGGTGCTGCACGCCGCCAGCCAGGACCTGGCCTGCCTCGCCGAGGTGGGGTTACGGCCGCGCCGGCTGTTCGACACCGAGCTGGCCGCCCGGCTGGCCGGCTTCGAGCGGGTCGGCCTGGCCGCGCTGACCGAGCAGCTCCTCGGCTACACCCTGGAGAAGCACCACTCGGCGGCGGACTGGTCCAGCCGGCCGCTGCCGGAGTCCTGGCTGACATACGCGGCGCTGGACGTGGAGATGCTGGTCGACCTGCGCGACGCCCTCGACGAGGAGCTGGACCGGCAGGGCAAGTCGCAGTGGGCGGCGGAGGAGTTCGCCGCGCTGGTCCGCACCGGCGCCCGACCGGCCCGGGTGCGTGCCGAGCCGTGGCGGCGCACCTCGGGCATCCACCGGGTGCGCGGGGCGCGGGCCCAGGCCCGGGTCCGTTCGCTCTGGTACGCCCGGGACCAGATCGCCGCCCGGCGGGACGCCGCTCCCGGGCGGGTGCTGCCCGACTCGGCCATCGTGGCCGCCGCCGAGCTGGACCCGAAGGACGAGAAGACCCTGCTCACCCTCCCCGGTTTCGGTGGTCGTTCGGTGCGTCGGCTGGCGCGTACCTGGCTGGCGGCCCTGGATGACGCCCGCCAGCTGCCGGACGACGCGCTGCCGGCGACCCCGGTGGTGGAGGGGCCGCCCCCGCCGCACCGGTGGGCGGAGCGCGACCCGGTGGCGGCCGGCCGGCTGGCCCGCTGCCGGGAGGTGGTGGTCGGTACGGCCGGCGCGCACACCCTCCCGCCGGAGAACCTGATCGCGCCGGACCATGTCCGCCGGCTGGCCTGGCAGCCGCCCGAGGAGATCACCGACGACACGGTCGCGGAGGTGCTGCGCGGCTACGGGGCCCGGGAGTGGCAGATCGGCCTCCTGCTTCCCGCGCTGACCCGGGCTCTGTGGCCGCCGGAGGCCTGAGCCCGCGCACCGCGGTTGATCGTGACGGTGTGGCCACCTCCCCGGCGGGCGGTGACCGCACCGTCATGATCGACAGGCGCCGCCAGCGGCGGCGGGAGTGTGGGGCGGGCCACACGGGGGGTGGTGACGGCGTTGGTTACTGGCGAGTAGCATCCGGGGGAAATGCCAGTGCCGGCCGACCTTCATCCGGTCCGTGGCGCCCCGTGCGGCCACGGCGGCCGAAGCAGGGTCGAAGAGGAGGCTCCAAGTGCCCCGTGAAGTTCGTGATGTCGTCTTCGTCGACGGCGTCCGTACCCCGTTCGGCAAGGCGGGTGGCATGTACGCCAACACCCGCGCCGACGACCTGGTGATCCGTTGCATCCGAGAGCTGATGCGGCGCAACCCGCAGCTGCCGCCGGAGCGGGTCGAGGAGGTCGCCATCGCGGCCACCACCCAGATCGGCGACCAGGGCCTGACCATCGGCCGCACCGCCGCCCTGCTGGCCGGCCTGCCCAAGACGGTGCCGGGCTTCGCCATCGACCGGATGTGCGCCGGCGCGATGACCGCCGTCACCACCGTCGCCAGCGGCATCGCGATGGGCGCGTACGACGTGGCCATCGCCGGCGGCGTCGAGCACATGGGCCGGCACCCGATGGGCGAGGGCGTCGACCCCAACCCGCGGATCATCGCGGAGAAGCTGGTCGACCCGTCCGCCCTGGTGATGGGCGCCACCGCGGAGAACCTGCACGACCGGGTCCCGCAGATCACCAAGGAGCGCACCGACGCGTTCGCGCTCGCCTCCCAGCAGAAGACCGCCAAGGCGTACGCCAACGGCAAGCTCCAGGGCGACCTGGTGCCGGTGGCGATCCGGGACCCGGAGGCCGGCTGGGGCCTGGCCACCACCGACGAGGCTCCCCGGGAGACCTCGATGGAGAAGCTCGGCACCCTCAAGACGCCGTTCCGCCCGCACGGCAAGGTCACCGCGGGCAACGCGGCCGGCCTGAACGACGGCGCCACCGCGGCCCTGCTGGTGGCCGAGGAGACCGCCCGCGAGCTGGGCCTGCCCGTCGGCATGCGACTGGTGTCGTTCGGTTTCGTCGGCGTGGAGCCCGAGGTGATGGGCGTCGGCCCGATCCCCTCGACGGAGAAGGCGCTGCGCATCGCCGGCCTGAGCATCGACGACATCGGCCTGTTCGAGCTGAACGAGGCGTTCGCCGTGCAGGTGCTCGCCTTCCTCGACCACTTCGGCATCGCCGACGACGACCCGCGGGTCAACGCGTGGGGCGGCGCGATCGCCGTCGGTCACCCGCTGGCCTCCTCGGGCGTACGCCTGATGACCCAGCTCGCCCGGCAGTTCGCCGAGCACCCCGAGGTCCGCTACGGCCTCACCGCCATGTGCATCGGCATCGGCATGGGCGGCACCGTGATCTGGGAGAACCCGCACTGGGAGGGCAACAAGTGAGCGCGAACGACGGAGCCACGGTGAGCGCGCTCGCCGCACCGAACGAGGTCGTCACCAGGGCGCTGCTGCGCCAGGTGAACGTACCGGGGCTGGACCGGCCCGCCGCCCTGATCACGCTGGACAACGGCTTCGACCACACCAAGCCGAACAGCTTCGGCCCGGGCGGCCTGACCAGCCTGGACGAGGCGATCACCGCCGCGCTCGCCGCCGACCCGGCGTTCATCGCGGTCACCGGCAAGCCGTACATCTTCTGCGTGGGCGCGGACATCACCAGCCTGCCCGCGCTGGAGAACCGGGAGCAGGCGCTGGAGATCGGCCGGCTCGGCCACCGGGTCTTCGCCCGGCTCAAGGAGAGCACCGTCCCCACCTTCGCCTTCGTCAACGGCGCGGCGATGGGCGGCGGCCTGGAGCTGGCCCTGCACTGCCACTACCGGACGCTGTCGGCGGGCGTGGCGGCCCTCGCGCTGCCCGAGGTCTCGCTCGGCCTCGTCCCCGGCTGGGGCGGCACCCAGCTGCTGCCGAACCTGATCGGCATCCCGGCCGCCACCCAGGTGATCCTGCAGAACCCGCTCATGCAGAACAAGATGCTCAGGCCGAAGCAGGCCGCCGAGATGGGCATCGCGGACGTGCTGCTGGAGCCGGCCGACTTCCTGGAGCGGTCGCTGGAGTGGGCGGCCGGCGTGGTCCGGGGCGAGGTCACCGTGACCCGTCCCGAGGTCGACAAGGACATGTGGGCGGGCGTGCTCTACTTCGCCCGGCAGACCCTGGACCAGCGGCTGCACGGCGCGGTCCCGGCCGCGTACAAGGCGCTGGACCTGCTGGAGACGGCGAAGGACGCCGACTTCGGCGCCGGCACCGCCGCCGAGGACGAAGCCCTCGCCGACCTGATCTTCTCCGAGGAGCTGCGCAGCGGCCTGTACGCCTTCGACCTGGTGCAGCGGCGGGCCAAGCGGCCGGCCGGCGCGCCGGACAAGGGCCTGGCCCGCCCGGTCACCAAGGTCGGCATCGTGGGCGCCGGCCTGATGGCCAGCCAGCTCGCGCTGCTGTTCGCCCGCCGCCTCCAGGTGCCGGTGGTGATGACCGACCTGGACCAGTCCCGGGTGGACAAGGGCGTCGGGTACGTGCACACCCAGATCGAGAAGGCGGTCACCAAGGGCCGGATGGACAAGGGCACCGCGGCCAAGCTGTACGGCCTGGTCAGCGGCACCGTCGACAAGAGCGGGTTCGCGGACGCCGACTTCGTCATCGAGGCGGTCTTCGAGGACCTGGGCGTCAAGAAGCAGGTCTGGGCCGAGCTGGAGAAGATCGTCAAGCCGGAGGCGGTGCTCGCCACCAACACCAGCTCGCTGTCGATCACCGAGATGGCCGCCGACCTGGAGCACCCCGAGCGGGTCGTCGGCTTCCACTTCTTCAACCCGGTCGCCGTGCTGCCGCTGCTGGAGATCGTCCGCGGCGAGCGGACCGACGACGCGACCCTGGCCACCGCGTTCGCGGTCGGCAAGCAGCTGAAGAAGTCGTCGGTGCTGGTCAAGGACGCCCCGGCGTTCGTGGTCAACCGGCTGCTCACCCGCTTCCTGGGCACCGTGTTCGCCGCCGTCGACGCCGGCACCCCGCTGGACGTGGCGAACAGCGCGCTGGACCCGCTGGGCCTGCCGATGCGCCCGCTGGCGCTGCTCCAGCTGGTCGGGCCGGCCGTGGCGTACCACGTGGGCGGCACGCTGCACGAGGCGTTCCCGGACCGGTTCAAGGTCAGCGAGAACCTCAAGCGGATCGCCGACTCGGACCAGCCGATCGTGGTCGACGACCAGATCAACGACGAGGTGGCGAAGCTGCTCGTGGTCGGCGACCAGCCGCTCACCGCCGAGCAGGTCCGGCAGAACGCGCTCGACGCGCTGGCCGAGGAGATCCGGCTGATGCTCGACGAGGGCGTCGTCGCCGAGGCGCAGGACATCGACCTGTGCATGATCCTGGGCGCCGGCTGGCCGTTCCACCTGGGCGGCGTCACGCCGTACCTGGACCGGACCGGCACCGCCGAGCGGGTCACCGGCCAGCGGTTCCTGCCGCGTGGGGTGGCCAGCCTGCGCTGATCCGCCGCCGCTCCCCCGCGATCGCGGTGGCCGGCCGTCCCGAGTGGATGGGCCGGCCACCGCGATCGTCGTTTTCGGCCCGCGCTCCGGTCGACCAGGGCCGCGCTCAGGGCCGCGCGCAGGGCCGCGCGCAGGGCCGCGCTCAGGGCCGCGCTCCGGTCCCCCCGGGTCACGACCCGGTTCCGGTTTCGGGACGTCGGGGCCGGCCGGGCGACGCGTTGTCGGTCGGGCTGGCTACGATCACGCGTCCAGATTTCTCACAGGAGCTGCCCACACATGTCCCAGCCCCAGCCCGGTTCCTACCCGCCTCCGCACCAGCAGCCCGGCGGTTACCCGCCGCAGCAGCAGTCCGGTGGCTATCCGTCCCCGCAGCAGCCCGGCGGTTACCCGCCGCCGGCCCAGCCCGGCCCGCCCTACGGCGCCGAGGCCGGCCAGCCCGGCTACGGCGCGCCCGTCGGCCCGCCGCCGAAGAAGTCCAGCGTCGGCAAGATCCTGCTCATCGTCCTGGCCGTCGTGGTGGTGCTCTGCGTCGGCGGTGGCACGGCGCTCTACTTCGCCACCAAGGACAAGGTGGACGAGGTGGTGGACGCCACCAAGACCCGGATGACCACCCCGGAGACCCTCGCCGGCCGGCCGAAGGTGACCGACCCGCAGCTGCAGAAGGCCGCCACCGACATGGTCGCCGAGATGAAGAAGGACGTGCCGGACGCGACCAGCACGGTCGGCGCCTTCTACGGTGACCCGCAGAAGCAGGACCTGGTCATGATCGGCGGCGTGTCCGGCCTGATCGCCGACCCGAAGAAGGAGCTGGCCGACGCCACCAAGGGCCTCGGCTCGGAGCTCGCGGTGAGCAACTTCAAGTCGATCGACGCCGGGCCGCTGGGCGGTGACGCCGAGTGCGGTGACGGCAAGGCGCAGACCGTTTCGGTCGGCGTCTGCGTCTGGGCCGACCGCGGCAGCGTCGGCGTGCTCGTCCTCTACTTCAAGTCCGGCGCGGACCTGCAGAAGGAGTTCGCCGCCATGCGCGGCCAGATCGAGCAGAAGAACTGACCGTCCGCGACCGAGGAACGGGCCCGCGCCGGACGGCGCGGGCCCGTTCCGCTCGTCGTCAGGCCGACGCGGCCTTCTCGGCCGCGCTGCGGCAGACGCAGAACTCGTTGCCCTCCGGGTCGGCCAGCACCACCCAGCCGGTGCCGTCCGGCCGGCGCCGGTCGGCGACCAGGCTCGCGCCGAGCCCGAGCAGCCGCTCGACCTCGGCATCGCGGGTCCCCTCGGCGGCGTGCACGTCGAGGTGGAACGCGCCCTTGCCGTGCCGCTCCCCCACGCTCACGAAGAGCAGGTCGGGGCCCTGGCCGTCGGGGGCCGCGAGGACCGCCTCCGGGTCGCCCGGGTGGTCGTCGTCGGCCAGCTTCCGGTCGAGGACCGCCGCCCACCAGCTCGCCAGGGTGTACGGGTCGTCGGTCTCGACGGTGACGCAGTGGATCTGTGCACTCACGGTGCTTCTCCTCATGGTTCGGAGTGCGCCCCGCGGCAGTGGATGGCGTCAGCGGTGACCGGGGCGGGGCGCGGGATCATTCACGGTGGACATCGACCACACCCCCTTTCCGCGGCACGGGCTGACCGGACGATCTTCTCAGCCGGTCGGGCGGCCGGGCAAGTGGGCGGCTCAGGTGGCGGCCGGGGCGTCCGCCGAGGGCAACGTGACCGTCACCTCCAGGCCGCCGCCGGGGCGGGCCACCACGGCGACCGTGCCGCCGTGCGCGTCGCAGACCGCCCGGACGATGGAGAGCCCCAGGCCGGAGCCGCGGGCCCCGGTGCGTTCCTGGCCGCCGCGCCGGAACGGCTCGAACAGCCCCGGCACGTCGGCCTGGGCCACCTCGAAGCCGGTGTTGCCGACCACCAGCCAGGACCGCCGCCCGTCGGTGCCGCTGCGCACCCAGAGCCGGCCGTGCAGGTGGTTGTAGCGGACCGCGTTCTCGACCAGGTTGCCGGCGAGCCGGTCGAGCAGGCCCGGATCGCCGACCACGGGCGCCGGCCGCAGCTCGGTCTGCACCTTCAGACCGATCCGCTCCACCTCGCGGGACATCGCCGCCAGCGCGTTCGCGGTGCCGACGGCGAGGTCGCACTCGGCCCGCCGGGCCAGCCGCCGGCCGGCCTGCGCCTCGCTGCGGGCCAGCACCAGCAGGGCGTCCACCAGCGCGTTGGCCCGTTCCGAGGCGTCGCGTACCACGTCGGCCATCCGGCGGTACTCGGCCAGGTCCGCCTCGTCGTCGCTGAGCGTCACGTCGATCTCGGTCCGCATCACGGCGAGCGGCGTGCGCAGCTCGTGCGAGGCGTTGGCGACGAAGCGCTTCTGCGCCTCGAACGCGGCGGCGATCCGGTCCAGCATGGCGTCGAAGGTCTCGGCCAGCTCGGCCACCTCGTCGTCCACCCCGGACCAGCGGATCCGCTGGTCGAGGGTGGCCTCGCCGAGCCGGCGGGCGGTGGCGGTGACCTGGTGCAGCGGGCGCAGCGCCCGGCCGGCCACCACGTACGCGCCGGCGACCCCGACCACGCTGATCGCCAGCAACGCCACCAGGCCCTTGAGCAGCAGCTCCCGCGAGGCGGCGTCGACCAGTTGCCGCTGCCACTGCCCGGCGTCCAGGGACCGGCCGTCGGCGAGCACCACGGTGGTGCCGGGCAGCAGCTCGTCGGTGGGGCGCAGCGCGTCCCGGACCAGCAGCCAGGCCAGCAGCACCAGGATCGCCCCGGCACCCACCAGCAGCACCCCGTTGAGCAGGGTGAGCCGCAGCCGCAGGGTGGGCCGCGGCCGGAACCGGCTCACGCGGCGACCTCGGTCATCCGGTAGCCGGCGCCGACCACGGTCTCGATCAGCGGCGGATCGCCGAGCTTCTTGCGCAGCGTCATCACGGTGACCCGGACGATGGTGGTGAACGGGTCGGTGTTGGCGTCCCAGACCCGCTCCAGCAGTTCCTCGCTGGAGACCACTGCGCCGCGCGCCTTGAGCAGCTCGGCCAGCACGCCGAACTCCTTGTTGGTCAGGTCGACCGGCGCGCCGCCCCGGGTGACCACCCGGCGGGCCGGGTCGAGCACCAGGTCGGCGACCTCGAAGACCGGCGGGGCGGCCGGGGTGGCCCGCCGGCCGAGCGCCTGCACCCGAGCCACCAGCTCGTCGAAGGCGAACGGTTTGGGCAGGTAGTCGTCGGCGCCGAGGCGCAGTCCCTCCACCCGGTCGGCGACCGTGCCGCTGGCGGTGAGCATCAGCACCCGGGTCAGGGCGCCGGAGGCGGCCAGGTCGGCGCAGATCCGGTCGCCGGGCACCCCGGGCAGGTCCCGGTCGAGGATCACCACGTCGTACCGGGTGACGAAGGCCGCCTCGTGCCCGGCGTTCCCGTCGTAGGCGACGTCCACGGCCATGCCGCGCTTGCGCAGCCCTCGCGCGATCGCGTCGGCGAGGTTCCGCTCGTCCTCCACCACCAGTACCCGCATCCCGGCCTCCCGCGTCGTGACCTCCCGACAACCTAGTGCCGGTCGCCAACCCGGCCTCCGGCGCCGTCGTTGCAAAAAATCTTCGGGTACGCGATGCTCGCCGGCAGCCAGCGACAACCGCCCGGCCACCGTCCCGGGCCCGAGCCGACGGGAGCCGTCATGCCCGCTGCCGACCCCGCCCGGGACATCGCGTACCGGCGATTCCGGTTCCCCGCGGACCTGGGCCTCGGCACCGCCGACGGGGTGGTCGCCGGGGCCGACGGGCTGACCATCGGCGCCACCACCGGCCGGCGGGACCACACCGACCCGCACAGCGGCGTCACCAGCGGGTACGAGACGGCCAGCTGGACCTCCCCGGCGGTGCCGGTGGGCTTTCCGGTCGAGGAGATCGTCCCGTCCTGGACCGGGGACACCCCGGCGGGCGGCTGGCTCCGGGTGGAGCTGCGCGGCTGGGTCGGCAAGCAGCCCGGCACCGCCTGGTACGACCTGGGCCACTGGGCCGCCGACGAGTCGAGCCTGCACCGCAGCTCGGTGCCGGGGCAGGCCGACCCGGACGCCCGGGTCGCGGTCGACACGCTGGTCGTGGCGGGCACGGCGGTCACCGGCTGGCAGCTGCGGGTGACCCTGTTCCGGCGCGCGGGCGCGGCGGACGGGCCGGTGCTGCGCACGCTCGGCGCGGTCGCCGCCGCCGCGACGCCGCCGACGACCGGTGCCGGGCCCACCCCGGCGGCCCCGGCGGCAGGTGCCGGGCCGGCCCCGGCGGCCCCGGCGGCAGGTGCCGGGCCGGCCCCGGCGGCCCCGGCGGCAGGTGCCGGGCCGGCCCCGGCGGCCCCGGCGGCCCGGGGGCGGGTGCTCGACGTGCCCCGGTACGCCCAGCGGCTGCACGCCGGCGGGGAGACCCGGTGGGGCGGCGGCGGGGACTCCTGGTGCAGCCCCACCAGCGTCTCGATGGTGCTGGACTTCTGGGGCGCCGGCCCGACCCCCGACCGGTACGCCTGGGTGGACCCGCCGGGCCACCGGCCGGTCGTGGTGCACGCCGCCCGGCACTGCTACGACCACGCGTACGCGGGGGCCGGCAACTGGGCGTTCAACACGGCGTACGCGGGGCGGCACGGGGTGGACGCCTTCGTCACCCGGCTGCGCGGCCTGGCCGAGGCGGAACGGTTCGTCGCCGCCGGCATCCCGCTGATCGTGTCGGCGGCCTTCACCCGGGGGCAGGTGCCGGGGCTGGACTACGACACCCGGGGGCACCTGATGGTGCTGGTCGGGTTCACCGCCGAGGGCGACCCGGTGCTCAACGACCCGTACGCCCCGGACGACGACGGGGTGCGCCGCACGGTGCCCCGGGCGCCGTTCGAGACGGCCTGGCAGGGCGGCAGCGGCGGCATCGCGTACGTGATCCGGCCCGAGTCGGTGCCGCTGCCTCCCCCGCCCCGGCAGGCCAACTGGTGACTCAGGGGTCCACCGGCCAGATCACCAGCCCGCCGGAGGGCCGCAGGCAGACCAGCGCCCGGCCGGCGTCGGCGCAGTCGTCCCAGGTGCCGGCGAGCACCGCGCGGAACCGGACCCGGCCGGCCGGCACGTCCAGCTCGGCGACCAGCGTACGGTCGTCGGGGAGCCGGCGGAACCCGAGCTGCCGGGCCGCCAGCCGGTCGATGCCGCTGAGCCGCCAGTGGCCGAACCGGGCCAGCACCCGGCCGGTGGTCGGGTCGAGGGTGACCAGGTCCTCCTCCGGCCCGAGCGCCGGGGCGGCGGCGAGCAGCCGGGCGCCGATCTGGGTCACCCGCAGCCAGCGCTCGTCGGTCCACAGGTGACGCCCGGTGGCCGGGTCGAAGACGCGTACCCCGGCGGCCTGCCGGTGCAGGCAGATCACCCCCGCGCAGTCGGCGAACCAGCCGGCGCCGCGCGCCGGCACCGGCACGCTCCAGCGGCGCCGCAGCCCCGCCAGGTCGTACGCGGTGACCCGGCCCGGCTCGGCGTCGACCAGCAGCAGGTCGGCCACCACCTGGGTGAACCGGTACGACACCCCGTCGGCGGCCGGCGGCACCCGGCCGGTGTGCCGCAGCGCGCCGGAGTCGGCGTCGTGCACTTCGACCCGGCCGTCGGCGGTGACCAGCACGATCTCGCGTACCCCCCGGTCCCCGCTGCGGTACGCGACCCCGTTGCCGGGCAGCGGCAGCGACCAGCGGGCCGCGCCGGACGCCGGGTCGACCGCGCGGATGGTGCCGCTGCCGTCGGCGCGCGGCGTCTCGAAGAGCACCCCGTCCTCCTGGGTCGGCACCGGGTAGCCGGTGTGCTGCCAGCGCACCGCCCCGGAGGCCGGGTCGAGGGCGGTGGAGCGGGTGTCGCCCGCCCCGGTCGGGCTGCTGGTGACCAGCAGCAGGCCGGCCACCCTGCTCAGCCCGAGGACGTGGTCCCCGGCGGGGAGGAGGAACTGCCAGCTGGTCTCGCCGCCGGGCAACCGGTGCCCGGTGACCGCCCGGCCGCCCCGGCCCACGGTGCCCGGCCCGTCGGCCACCACCAGCCGGCCGGCGACCACGACGAAGCTGGCGCTCTGCGGGGCGGGCACCAGGACGCCGGCCGGCCGGTGGGCCAGTGGGGCCGCGCCGGCCAGGGTGAACAGCGCCAGGCAACCGAGCAGCGTCATCCGGACGGCGCGGGCCGGTGGGCGGGGCGGCTCGGCGACCGGCCGGGCCTCCCCGCCGTGCGGCAGCTCCCCCAGCTCGATCACCCGGCTCACCCGGTCCGCCACACCCCGAAGCCGCCCTGGACCCGGCGGCAGAGCAGCAGCTCCCCGCCGACCTTGCAGTCCATGCTCGTGTGCGGCAACGCCTCGCGGATCCGGGCGGCACCCGCCGCCGGGTCCAGTTCGGCGACGAGCAGCCGACCGTCGACCGCCGGCCGCATGCCCGTGATCCGGCCGTCGCTCTCGTCCTGCGAGACCAGGGTCCAGGTGCCGAGGCCGGCGACCAGCTGGCCGGTGGCCTCCTCGACGACGGCCAGCTCGGTGCCGGCGGCGGTCTCCTCGGTGACCAGCAGCCGCCCGCCGGCGGCGGTCAGCGCGCCGCTCCACCGGTCGTCGGTCCACCGGGTCGCGCCGGTGGCCGGGTCGAGCGCCCGCATCCCGCCGGTCTCTCCCAGCACACAGAGCAGGCGACCGCAGGTCTCCGCGCGGCCCATCGGCGGGAACGGGACGGTCCAACGGGGCTCGAGGGTGTCCAGGTCGTAGCCGGTGAGGGTGCCGCCGTCCACGTCGGCCACCAGCAGCAGTCCGGCGGCCAACGCGGTGAGCCGCCCGGAGGGCGTCGCACCGAAGCCCAGCGCACGAGCCACCAACCGGGCCCCACTTACCGGGTCGTAGACCTCCATCCGGTCGGGGGCGACGGTGCGGACCAGCCGGTCGATGCCGGCCGGCCCGAACCCGAGCTGGAGCAGGCCGGCGCTCGGGACGGTCCACAGGGTCCGGCCGGTGGCCGGGTCCACCCGGCGGGTCGCACCGTTCCCGGCCGGTCCCGTCCCGTAGAGCAGCACGCCGTCGCCGATCGGATAGGCCACCCCGGACTGCCGCCAGGCGAGCCGCCCGGTGCCGACGTCGAAGGCCACCGTGTCCCAGCTGGTGTCGTTGCGGGTCCGCTCGACCAGCAGCACGACACCGTCACGTCGCCAGACGGCGTCGGCGAGTCCGCCCACCGGGAGCGGGGTCCGCCACAGCACCCGCGCCCGGCGGGCGCGGTCCAGCCGGTACGCGACCAGCTCGCGGCCCACGCCCCGCGCCGGGTCGGGCGGCTGCACCAGGTACACCCGGCCGCCGGCGAGGAAGGCGGCCGCGGCCGGACCGCCGGGCAGCGTGACCGCGACACGCCCGGCCACGGGGACGGCGCCGGCCAGCGTGAGCAACGACACCACCAGCACCAGCAGCGCCCATTGGACGCGGCCACCGGCACGTGGCCGGCGGGCCGGACGGTCTGGCGTGGGCGCTTCCCGGAGGTCACCCAGATCGATGACGGTCACCCGCATCCCTCCCCACCCCGCCGCCCCGGTGGACCGCACCGGGTCCACCGGCCGGCCGGGCGGACGTCGCGCCGCCTGTACGATGGCCCGTCGTGGCTGTGCCGGTGGTAGACCCCTCGCTCAACTCGTCGTCCGTCGCGGTCGAGCCCGTCGCGGCCGAAACACCGCGCCGGCCCCGACGCGGACCGAGCCGCGCCGACGTGTTGGCGATCGCAGCCTATGCGCTCCTCGGCGTTCTCGTCTGCCTCAACTACTGGGGGGACGTCCAGCACCGGGTCTCCTCGCACCTGCCGACCGACCACAGCTGGTTCGAGTGGCTCTTCGAGCACGGCGCCTACTCGGTCCGGCACCTGGAGAACCCGCTGTTCACCAGCCGCCAGAACGCCCCGGACGGGGTGAACATGATGGCGAACACGTCGCTGCTGGGCGTGACGCTGCCGCTGGCGCCGCTGACCATGCTGCTCGGTCCGCAGGTGATGTACGCGCTCTACCTGGGCGCGGCGCTGTCGGCGACGGCGGCCACCTCGTACTGGATGCTCTCCCGGCACCTGGTGCGCTCCCGCGCGGCGGCCTTCGTCGGCGGCGCGTTCCTGGGCTTCGCCCCGGGCATCGTGCACCACGCCAACGGGCAGCCCAACTTCGTCTCCAACTTCCTGCTCCCGCTCATCGTGGTGCGGGTGCTGCGGCTGGGCGAGCCCGGGCGCTGGCGGCGCAACGGCGTGGTGCTCGGCCTGCTGGTGGCGTACCAGATCTTCATCAACGAGGAGATGCTGCTGCTCACCGCGCTGGCCTGCCTGGTCGTCGTGGCCGCGTACGTGGCGCAGCGGCCCCGGGCCGCCTGGGAGCGGGCCGGCACCTTCCTGGCCGCGGTCGGGGTGGGCTGCGCGGTGACGCTGCTGCTGACCGCGTACCCGATCTGGTTCCAGTTCAACGGTCCGCAGTCCTACCGGGGGTTGCAGGGCGGCGTCTTCCACAGCTGGGGCGAGGACCTGATGGCCTTCGTCACCTTCGCCCGGGACACCGTCGCCGGTGACGAGGCGGTCGAGCAGACCATCGGGCTGACCGAGCAGAACACCTGGTTCGGTTGGCCGCTGGTGCTGGTCGCGCTGATCGCCCTGGTGCTGCTGGTGCGCCGCTCCCTGCCGGCCCGGATCGTCGCGGTGCTGGTGGTGGTCTTCACCATCGCCGCGATCGGCCCGAAGGTGCGCTTCGACGGCGTGGAGACCACGGTGAACGGTCCCTGGGCGTACGTCCCGGACGACCTGCCGCTGGTCGAGATGATGATGCCGACCCGGCTGAGCCTGGTGGTGGCGGGCGCGGTCGGCGTGCTGCTCGCGCTGGCCTGGAACGCCCTGGCCGGGGGCGGCCGCCCGCCGGTGCCCGCCCCGCGCCGCCCGGTCGACGAGCCGGCGCGGGCCGCCGGGCGTCGCCGCGGCTGGCTGCGCGGCCTCGGGTACGCGGCGATCGTGGCCGCGCTGCTGCCGCTGCTGCCCCGGCCGCTGCCGGCCCAGCAGATCGACCCGCCCCCGCACTTCATCACCGCGGGCACCTGGCGGCCGTACGTGCCGGACGGCCGCACCCTGGTGCCGGTGCCCATCCCGAGCAACGTGCACGGCCTGCCCACGCTGCGCTGGAGCGCGCTGAGCCGGCAGGAGTTCCCGGTCCCGGGCGGCTACTTCATCGGCCCGAACGAGAAGGGCGAGGGGGTCTTCGGCGCGCCGAACCGGCCGACCAGCACGCTCATCTACGCCACCATGGACGCCGACCGGGTGCCGGCGGTCACCGACGAGAACCGCCGGCAGGCCGTCGAGGACCTGCGCTTCTGGAAGGCGTCGGTGGTGGTGCTCGGCGCCCACCCGCGCGAGGCGGTGCTGCGCGAGCTGATGACCCAGCTACTGGGCCCGCCGCAGCGCGTCGACGACGTCTGGCTCTGGGACGTCCGCGACCGGGTCCCCGCGTAACGCCTCCGGTAGTGGAGGGACCCCCGCTCAACCCCTCCGCTGCGGCGCGACGGCCGCTCGCCGGCCGGGCCGGGCGCCCTCGCCGGCCGGGGATGGGGCTCAGCCGACCAGAGGGCGGACGTCCCAGATGTGCGCGCCGGCCGCGTCCCGGCCCGGCCCGACCAGCGCGTCGATCGTGGCGCGGACCGGGTCGCCGGGGGCCGACGGCGTCTGCACCAGCACCGCGGCCCGCCAGTGCCGCAGGTCCTCGACCGCCTGCCGGCGTTCCGTGTCGCCGACCGGCGGCACCTGGCCGAGCTCGGCGGCCCGGCGCAGCAGCCGCGAGGTGGGCCGGTCCGGCGCGCCCCAGCGGGCGGTCGGGTCGTCCGGGGCGGCCGGTCCGATGAAGTAGCCGCCGGGCGCGTCGAAGACCAGCCCGGTGCGCGCCGACCAGAGCATTCCCGGGCTCACCGCCGCCCCGGTCACCGGCGGCACCGGCACCACGGTCCGGCCGGCGGGCACGTACCCGCGCCAGTCGCCGGCGGCGACGAACGCCGGCACCGGCGGCGCCGGCACGGTCCGGATCGGCGTCGGGACCAGCGGCAGCAGCGCGGCGGCGACCGCGCCCGCCCACGGCGCCCAGGTCCGGGCCGGCCGGTGCCGGACCCGGTCCAGCGCCAGTGCCAGCAGCACCCCGAGCACCGGTACGCAGACCAGCGCGAACCGGGCCGGCACCGCCAGCTCCAGCAGCGGCACCCCGGCCAGCAGCCGGTACGGGCCGGGCAGCCCGGTGTCGTGCCGGTTCACCACGATCGTCGCGCCGAGCGAGAGCAGGGCGAACAGCGCCGCGCAGGCCGCCAGGGCGCGGACCAGGGGCCGCCGCCACAGCCGGACCACCACGAGCACGGCGAGCAGCGGCAGGAACGGCCCGAAGAAGGAGTTCTGCTCGGTCGGGTTCGGCGACAGCAGCCCGGCGCGGTGCTCGTTGCCGGCGACGCTCTGCCGGGCCATGGCGGTGAACGAGGCCAGGTCGAGCCGGAATCCGCGGGCGAAGAACGGCATCCCGCGGTAGTGGCCCGGGCCGGCGAACTGGAACCACAGCGGGTACGCCAGCAGCGCCCCGGCGACCAGGGCGCCGACGCCCAGCCGGCGGGCCACCGCGGGCGCCAGCCGCCGGGCCGCCGCCGGGTCGGCCAGCGCGTACGCCCCGGCGAACACCCCGGCGGCCAGGGCGAGGAAGGCCAGCAGCTCCTCGCCGAGGAAGACCTGGTACGCGACGGCCAGGCCGAGCAGCACCCCGTCCCGCCGGACCCGCCGGACGTCCGGGTTGAACACCAGGGCGAGGATCACCGGGACCAGGAACTGGGCGGCCATGTGCAGGTGCGCCCCGGCCTGCGCCACCATGCCGGGGGCGAAGCCGCAGCAGAGCCCGCCGACCGCGGCGGCGGCCCGGGACCGGACCAGACGGCGGGCCAGCAGCGCGTACCAGGCGGTGGCGGTGCCGGCCAGGCAGGCCACGACGGCGACCAGGAAGGCGGCCTGGGAGCCGAGGAGCAGGGTGACCGGGGTGAGCGGCACACCCAGCCCGAGCACCGAGGTGTTGGCCATCAGGTTCACCCCGTCCGGGGCGTTCAGCGCGGTGCTGTGCAGCGGGTTCTCGCCGCCGGCCACCGCCCGGGCGGCGCGGGCCAGCATCCACTCGAACAGGATCTGGTCGCCGGCCTGGTGGAACAGCCGCTCCGGGCGGCGCCACTGGTCGCTGGTGAGCAGCACGGCCAGCAGCAGGTAGCCGGTCACCACGAACGCGTCGACCGGCCGGGGCCGCCGGCGGCGGGCGCGCGGCGTCGGGGCGGCGCCGGCCGCCCGGTCCCGCGCGTCGGCGCGCGCGCTCAGAGCGACGGGTTGGTCAGTGTCCGGACGTCCCACAACCACACGTCCAGCTCCTGCCGGGCCGGTCCGACGAGCTGCTCGACGGTCCGCCGCAGCGGCTCGGCGTTCGGCTCGTCCAGCGGCAGCACCACGATGGCGGCCCGCCAGTGCCGCAGTTCGTCGAGGAAGCGCCGCCGCTGCCGGTCGTCCAGCTTCGGCGTACGCCCGGTGGCGGCGACCTCCTTGAGCAGGTCACCGATGCCGCTGGGCCGGCCGCCGAACCGCCCCGGGTCGCCGGTGACCCCGTTGCGCGGGGCGAGGAAGTAACCGCCGGGGATCTTGAAGGCCAGGTCGGTGCTGGCCGCCCAGCGCATCGGGTCGGTGTTGCCCATGCTCGGCACGGGCACCGAGACCAGGGTCTGGTCCGGGCCGACGTACTGCCGCCAGCGGTCGGCGGTGATGAACTTCGGCACCGGCGGGCGGCTGGTGACCTGCAACGGCATCGGCGCGATGGGCAGCAGCGCCAGCACCAGGCCGGCGACGGTCAACGTCCGGACCGTCCGCCGGTCCGGGATCCGCAGCGCGGCGGCCCGTTCCACGGCGAACGCCAGCAGCACCCCGACCACCACGGTGGTGATCAGGCCGAACCGGGTCGGCACCACCGCGTCGAGCAGCGGCAGCCGGACCAGCAGCTCCCACGGCCCGGTGAACAGGTCCCGGTCCCACCAGGACACCCGCTCGCCGAGGGAGAGCACGGCGAACAGCGCCCCGGTCACCGCGAGCGCCCGGACCAGCACCTCCCGCCGCAGCCAGAGCACGATGCCGACGGTCAGCAGGGCGAGGCTCCAGCCGAAGAAGGCGTTCTCCTCGGAGTAGTTCGGGGCCAGGTCGACGTTGGCCCGCTCGTTGCCGCCGAGGGTCGGCGAGCCCGGGGTGAAGAACGAGGCGATGTCGTTGCCGTAGTCACGCACCGTGTCGCTCAGCCCGTGGTACGCCATCGGCCCGGCGAACTGCACGTAGAGCGGGTACGCCAGCAGCGCCCCGGCGAGCAGCGCGCAGACCGCCAGGCCGGCGCCGAGCGGGCGCCAGGCGGCGGCCCACTGCTCGGGCCGCTGGACGACCACCGCGAGCAGGAAGACGCCGCAGGCCAGCGCGGTGAAGAGCAGGATCTCCTCGTTGATGAACGCCTGCGCGGTGACCAGCAGGGCGAGCAGCGCGCCGTCGCGGACCGGGCGGGTGGAGCGGGTCAGCACCAGCACCCGCCAGACGATGAACGGCAGCAGGAACTGCGAAATGATGTTGGGGTGCCAGTTGGCGTGCGAGAGCATCGCCGGCGAGAACCCGCAGAACCAGGCGCCGACGGCGGCGGCCAACCGGGTCCGCACGACGTGCCGGGAGAGCACCCGGTACCAGGCCGCGGCGGTGCCGGCGAGGCCGAGGGTGACCAACGCCACGAAGGAGACGGCCGGTCCGAAGAGGAGGGTGACCGGCACCATCGGGATGCCCAGGGCCAGGATGGCGGTGTTCGCCATCAGGTTGACCCCGTCCGGATAGTTGAACTGGTCGGTGTAGAACGGGAACTCCCCGTGCAGCACCACGCGTACCGAGTGGGCCAGGAAGAACTGCACCTGCGCCGGGTCGCTGCTGTAGAGGGCGGCCACCCGGCCGGCGGGGTCGGCCCAGATCCGGCTGGTCACCCAGAGCGCGGCGAGCAGGAAGACGGCGTACACCGCGAGGTCCTGCCGGCGGGGCGTCCACCGCCACCGCTGCGGCTGCGCGGCCCGCAGCCGGAGCCGGAGCCGCCGGGTGGTCGGCGGGTCGGCGGCGGGCGCCGCGAGGGCCTCCGCCGGGTCGGCACGGGGCTCCGCCGGGTCCGCGAGGGCCTCCGGCGGGTCGGCGAGGGCCTTCGCCGGGTCCGCGAGGGTCTCCGGCGGGTCGGCGAGGGTGACGGAGGCGGAGCGCGTCGGGGCGTCGGCGTCCGGCGGCGACTCGCCACGGGGCTCGGGAGGCGTCACAGTCGGCGGAGTCTACCGGAGTCGGCAATTGACCACGAATCGCCACGGCCGTCCCTTGTGGGACCCGCCGAAGAGGTGAGCCGGTCGCGGCCGGACGGCTGGCCGTCTCGTACCATGTGGCTTTCGAACACGACCGGCGACGCGATCGGGGGGCGCACAGGTGGCTTCAGTCCGCCGACGCGGCACGACGGCCACCGCACTGCTGACCCTGCTGCTAGCCGCGGCCGGCTGCGGGCCGGTCGCCGAACGGCAGCCGGCGCACCTGCGGGTCGGCTACGACAGCCTCGACGGGCCGGTCGCCGTCTGGCCCCCCCGGGGCGGCCTGGCCAGGGACGGCGCCGCCACCGCCGGGATCAGCCGGGCGGTGCGGGACTGGCGCTCCCCGGTCGACGACCGGGCGCACCTGCCCTCGTCCGGCATCCTCTGGTCGGGTCTGGCCGGCGGCGCGCCGCTGGCCCTGGTCGCCGCCGACGTGCCCGGCGAGAGCGCCTCCTGGCTGCTGCAACTGGGCCGTGACGGGGACCGCTGGCGGGTCGACCACGCCACCGAGTACACCGACCCCGGCTACCTGGTCTACTCCGACGTGCTGCCGGTCCGGGCCGGCGACGGCCGACGCTACCTGCTCTCGGCCCGGGTGCAGCGGCTGCTCGGCCCGGACGGCCGGGAACTGCCCCGCACCGACGGCCTCACCGAGCCGGTCGCCGTGCCGGCCTGCCGGGCGGTGCAGCTGACCGCGACGCTGCGGGCCACCCGGTCCCTGCCGCGCGGCCGGGCCGCCGACCGCGTCCTCGACCTGGGTACGGGCATCGAGGACCCGCGCTACCCGCTGGTCCGCGACGAGACGGGCTCCGGCAGGCGCGCCCTGGCCGGGCTGGACACCTGCGCGCTGGCCGGCGAGAAGGGCCCGTTCGGCAGCATCCCGCGCCGGATCGGTGACCGGAGCGCGCCCCGCTCGGCGCCGGACTCCTGGCCGATGGCGAAGATCGCGGTGCGGTCGCTGGGCGAGGTGGCGCTGGGTGGCGGCGCGCCGGGTGACCTGGAGCAGCTGACCTGGGAGAGCGCCTCCGACACGATGACCTCGGTGGTCTACCGGCCGGCCGACGGCGGCCCGCCGGTGTTCTCCCCGGCCGACCGGTCCACCACCCTGCAGGCCTACCACCTGCCGGTGCCGGGGCAGCCGCTGGCGGTGCTGAGCTGGCGCACCAACCGGGACGCCTCGTTCGCCGCCCCGCCGGGGACGCAGCGCCTGGTGGAGCGCCCCGGGCTGGTGGTGGTGCCGCAGCCGGAGCGCAAGCAGACGTTCAGCCTGGCCGGCACCGACAAGACCTGGTACCGGTCGGTGGGCGGCCGCTGACCCGCTTGGTGGCCAACTCGGCGAAGTGGCGGTGTCCACCTCACCAGGACCCCGCTACGTCCCCGATCCGGTGGCCGAGCACCTGTGCGGTCAAGTGGCGCGCCTGCCGGCTGGTCGCCCAGTCCACCTGCCAGCACGGGTACGGGGTGAGCCGGGACCACCAGGCCCGGCAGCCGGTGCACATGCCGTCCACGCCCGCCAGATGCACCGCCAGAACCCGCCATTCGCTGCTCATTCCGGCAACTCGACTCATTCCGGCAGCTCGACGATCGGCCGCCGGAACGGGCTCCACCCGAGGAAACGCCGGTACATCTGCTGCGGACCGGGACCGTCGTGCGGGTTCAGGTGGTACAGGTCGCGCATCGATTCGTACATCAGGCCGGCGAGGTAGATGGTCAGGGCCGGAAGGTTGCGGTCGTACTCGGCCTTGAGGGCGAGCCGGGCGCGCGCGCAGGGCCAGGGTTCACCGTCGGCCCGGCAGGCCCACGAGGGGCGCAGCGGCGTGTGCGGCGTGCCGGGCCCGTAGCTGCGGGGGTGATCGGGCACTGGCCCCGGTCCGGGCGTCGGCAGCCTCGTCGTGATCACGGGCGGCCCCCGTTCGCGCGCCACTGCTGCGCCGGGGTCAGGTTGCCGGCGCGCCCGGACTCGATGCGGGGCAGCGACGCGGTGGGCTGCCAGACCCATGCGGGTCGGCAGGACGCCCGTGCCACGCGCGCGGGGCTCTGCCGCCGGAACCATCGGATACGCACCGGAACCTCCTCGAAGGGGACTGCGCGGACGGGATCCGCACCGGTGACAGTCTGCTGAGGACCCGACTACTGTCGACAGATGCTCGCCCCATCCGTGCAGGTCAGATGGGTAGTTGGGCAGCCGTGGGCAATCCGCCGTCAAGACTGGGCAGAGGTTGGGGAAGCGATGGGGACCGCAACGAACTACGTGCTCGGCGAGCTGCGCCTGTTCCGGGTGTCGGTCAAGTTGAGTCAGGAGGAGTTCGGCCGGAAGATCGGCTATTCCGGGTCACATGTCAGCTCGGTCGAGACCGGCGGACGCGCCCCGACCAGGGAATACACGAAGGCAATCGACGACCAGTTCGCCACCGGGGGCCGGTTCGAGCGGATGCTCCGCGAGCTGGCGCCGCTGGACACCCATCCGATCTGGCTGCGCGAGTGGATCGAGTTCGAGCGGGAGGCGACCACGCTGCGCTGGTTCGAGCTGGCCTACCTCCCGGGGCTGCTCCAGACCGAGCGATACGCCCGGGCGACACTGGCCGGCGGCCGGTTCACCGCTGAGGAGTGCGACCGCATCGTGGCGAGCCGACTGGAGCGGCAGGCCATCCTGAGCCGGCAGCGCCCGCCGCAGCTCATCGCGGTCGTGGACGAGTCGGTGCTCCGCCGGCCGGTGCTCGACGCGCCGGGCCTGATGGCCGAACAGTTCGACCACCTGGTGGAGCTGACCGCGCTCGAACACGTCCAGCTGCACGTGGTGCCCGTCGACGCCGGCATGTACCTGGGGCTGGCCGGTCAGTTCATCATCGCGGAACTGTCCGACGGCACCCGCGTGGCCCATGCGGACAACCAGCTCACCGCGCAGATCGTCGATGCGCCGGCCGACGTTGCTAGGCTGGCGAAGACGTGGGAGGTCGTGCGGAACGAGGCACTTCCCCGCCGCCAGTCAATCGAACGGATCAAGGAAGTGGCGAAGTCATGGACGTGACCACCCCTCAGTGGCGGAAGTCGACCCGGTCCGGCGGCAACGGCGGCTCCTGCGTGGAGGTCGCCGACAACCTGCCGGGTGTCGTGCTGGTCCGCGACACCAAGGACCGCGACGGCGGCACCCTGCGCCTCAGCCCCGCATCGTGGCGGTCCTTCCTGGACCTGGCCAAGCGGATCGGCCCCCTCGGCTGACGTACCCGTGACGGAAGCCCTCCAGTGGTCGCGCTGGAGGGCTTCCGCGTCGCGGCAGGCGCGGCCAACCTCATGATCACCAGGGTTGGGGCGGTGCGGTGGGCCCCGGGTACGGCCGTCATGCCCCGAAGCGCCGGCTACGCGCCGCGTAGGAACGCAGGGCGCGCAGGAAGTCGATCTTCCGGAAGCCGGGCCAGTACACGTCGCAGAAGTACAACTCCGAGTAGGCGGCCTGCCACAGCAGGAAGCCCGACATCCGCCGTTCTCCACTGGTACGGATGATCAGATCCGGGTCGGGTCGGCCGCCGGTGTACAGGTGCGCCGCGATGTCCTCGACGGTCAGCTCGCGCGCCACGTCCTCGGGGGTCGCACCGGCTCGCGCCGCCTCCTCCAGCAGTGCACGAACGGCGTTGACGATCTCCTCGCGGCCGTCGTAGCCGACCGCCACGGTGAGGTGGAAGTCGCCACCGCGCTCACCGGTGGCGTCCGCCGCCAGCTTCAGGGCGTGGCGGGTGGAGTCGGGCAGGACGTCCAGCCGGCCGGCCAGGTGCAGCCGCCACGGGTTGCCCGGGTGCAGGAGCGGCTCCGCGACGACCTGTTCGATCATGTGCATCAGGTGTTCCACCTCGTCGGACGCCCGCTTGCGCACGTTGTCGACGGAGGCGACGTAGAGCGTCACGTGCGGGATACCGAGTTCGGCGCACCAGCTCAGCACCTCGTCGATGTGCTCCGCCCCGTACCGGTGGCCCAGGCTGGGGTCGTCGAAGCCCATCTGGCGGGCCCACCGGCGGTTTCCGTCCATCGCCATGGCGACGTGCCGCGGCCGTGGAACGTCGGCCAGTTGGGCGCGCAGGCGGCGGTCGTACAGCTGGTAGGCCACGCGACGAATGGACTCGATCATGGTCAGATCCCACCACATCCGGCGGCCAAAACGGAACGGGCGGCCCTGGCGCGAGGCCGGGGCCGCCCGTTCGGCGTGGTCGGGGTCAGTTCTTGGCGGCGGCCTGGTCGGCCTGGTGCGGCTCGACCGGCTGCGCGTCCAGGCCGGAGATCCAGCCGGTCACGTCGCGGGCCACGTCCTGGGCGGTCAGGCCGAGGTCGGCGAGGATCTGCGCCCGGGTCCCGTGCGGGTGCCAGCCGGCCGGTACGCCCAGGTCCTTCACCGGCACCCGGACGTCCGCGTCCCGCATCGCCTGGGCCAGCGCGGAACCCACGCCGCCGACCCGGACCCCGTCCTCGACGGTGACCACCAGGCGGTGCCCGGCGGCCAACTCGACCAGCTCGGCCGGGACCGGGCGGACCCAGCGCGGGTCGACCACGGTGACCCCGTAGCCCTGCTCGGCGACCCGGGTGGCGACCTCCATGCCGAGGCCGGCGAAGGAACCGACCGCGACCAGCAGCACGTCGGTACGCGCCGACTCGGCGAGCACGTCGACCGGGCCGACCCGGCGCAGGGCCGGCAGGTCGGCGGCGACGGTGCCGGTCGGGAAGCGCAGGATGGTCGGCCCGTCGTCGACGGCGACCGCCTCGCGCAGCTCCTCGCGCAGGGTGGCGGAGTCGCGGGGCGCGGCGATCCGCAGCCCGGGCACCACGCCGAAGACCGACATGTCCCAGATGCCGTAGTGGCTGGGCCCGTCCGGGCCGGTGATGCCGGCCCGGTCCAGCACGAACGTCACCGGCAGCCGGTGCATCGCCACGTCCAGCAGGACCTGGTCGAAGGCGCGGTTGAGGAAGGTGGCGTAGACGGCGACCACCGGGTGCAGCCCGCCCATGGCCAGGCCGGCCGCCGAGGTGGCCGCGTGCTGCTCGGCGATGCCCACGTCGTAGACCCGCTCGGGGTACTTGCGGGCCAGGGTGGCGATGCCGGTGGGCTCGGCCATGGCGGCGGTGATGCCGACCACGTCGGGCCGCTCGTCGGCGATGGCGACCAGCTCGTCGGCGAAGACGTTGGTCCACTTCACCGACGGCACGGCGAGCAGCTTGCCGGTCTCGGCGTCGAACGCGCCCGGACCGTGCAGGCAGTCCGCCTCGTCTTCCTCGGCGGGACGGTAGCCGTAGCCCTTGCGGGTGACGGCGTGCACGATCACCGGGCCGCCGAAGTTCTTCGCGGCGCGCAGCGCCGTCTCGACGGCGGGGACGTCGTGGCCGTCGACCGGGCCGACGTACTTGATGCCGAGGTCCTCGAACATCGCCTGCGGGGCGACCGCGTCCTTGATGCCCTTCTTGACCGCGTGCAGCACCTCGTACATCGGCTTGCCGACGAACGGGGTGTTGCCCAGCGCGTCCTTGACGGTGTCGAGCACCTTCTCGTAGCCGGGGTTGAGCCGCAGCGACGACAGGTGGTCGGCGAGGCCGCCGATGGTCGGCGAGTAGGACCGGCCGTTGTCGTTGACCACGATCACCAGGGGGTTGCCGGCGGTGGCGATGTTGTTCAGCGCCTCCCAGCACATGCCGCCGGTGAGCGCGCCGTCACCGACCACGGCGACCACCGCCCGCTTCTCGCCGCGCAGCGCGTACGCCTTGGCCAGCCCGTCGGCGTAGGAGAGCGCGGTGGAGGCGTGCGAGTTCTCCACCAGGTCGTGCTCGCTCTCGGCCTGGTTCGGGTAGCCGGAGAGGCCACCGCGCTGGCGGAGCTTGTCGAAGCCGTCCTGCCGACCGGTGATGATCTTGTGTACGTAGGCCTGGTGGCCGGTGTCGAACAGGAGCCGGTCGCGCGGCGAGTCGAAGACCCGGTGCATGGCCAGGGTCAGCTCGACCACACCCAGGTTCGGGCCGACGTGCCCACCGGTGCGGGAGACCTTGGCGATCAGGAAGTCACGGATCTCGGCGGCGAGGATGTCCAGCTGCTCGGCCGTCATCCGCTTCACGTCCTGCGGACCCCGGACGCTGCCCAGCAGCCGGCCGTGGTTGGCCGTGCCCTCTTCAACACTCATGACCGAAGAGTCTATCGGCCACCCGACAGCCCGCAGCTCGGCCGTAGATCTTTCCAGCTGGGGGCCCGGTTCACGGGGTGACGACCAGCCGGCGGGGCGGCACCGCCGGGGCCGCCGTGGCGGGCGGGCCGGCCGGGGTCCAGGAGCCCAGCACGGCGGCCCGGGTCGCCCCGGTGACCGACGGGATCGCCCCGGGCAGCCCGTGCCAGGAGAGCCAGCCGAGCAGCGCGAACGCGTACGCCTCCTTCGCCTGGGCCGGCACCCCCAGCTCGTCGGTGGTCCGCAGCCGCCACCGCCCCTGGCCGAGCGCGGCCAGCCGGGCCCGGAGGGTGGGGTTGCGCACTCCCCCGCCCGCGGCGACGACCTCGGTGACCCGGTGCCGGTCGCAGGCGTCGGCGACGGTCCGGGCGGTCAGCTCGGTCAGCGTGGCGAGCACGTCGTCGACGGCCACCGGCTCGTCCAGCGCGGCCAGCGCGGCGTCCAGGTAGCCGGCGTGGAACAGCTCCTTGCCGGTCGACTTGGGTGGCGGCGCGGCGTAGTACGGCTCGGCCAGCAGCAGGGCCAGCAGCCCGTCGTGCACCCGGCCGGCCGCGGCGCGCGCCCCGTCGGTGTCGCAGGGTCGGTCCAGGAAGCGCCGGGCCGCGGCGTCCAGCAGGGCGTTGGCCGGGCCCACGTCGTAGCCGAGGACGGGCGCGCCGGGCGCGACGACGGTGAGGTTGGCGATCCCGCCCAGGTTGAGCGCCGCGCGCGGGCCGACCCGGCCCGCCGAGCCCGGCCCGGCGGCGCCGTCCGGGCCCGGCGCGGTGGGGCCCGGGTCGAGCAGCAGCGCGTCGAAGGCCGGCACCAGCGGAGCGCCCTGGCCGCCGGCCGCCACGTCCGCCGAGCGCAGGTCGTGCAGCACCGGTACGCCCACCCGCGCGGCCACCCGGGCCGGCGCGCCGAGCTGGAGGGTGCCCCGGACCCGGCCCGCCTCGACCCAGTGGAAGACGGTCTGCCCGGGCGAGACGACCGCGTCCACCCGGCCGCCGGCCAGTTCGACGCCGACCGCCGCCGCCCCGGCGAAGACCTCGCCGAGGCGGTTGTCCAGCCGGCAGACCGCCTCGATCGTGGTGGCCGCCGGGGGCAGCAGCGCGCCGATCTCGGCCCGCAGGTCGTCGGGGTAGTCCAGGCTCCGATGCCCGAGCGGGCGCAGGGCCAGCGTCTCCCCGTCCCCGGTGAACTCGGCCGCCACCACGTCCACCCCGTCGTACGAGGTGCCCGACATCAGCCCGACGATCTTCATCCGGCCAGGCTAGTCAGCTGCCGGGTGGCAGGAACAGCCCGATCAGCTCGACGTGCTGGGTCATCGGGAACAGGTCGAACCCGCGCAGCGCGGCCAGCCGCCAGCCGGCCCCGGTGAAGGTGTGCACGTCCCGGGCGAAGGCGGCCGGGTCGCAGGCCACGTAGGCGACCGCGCGCGGGCCGGCGGCGACGATGTCCCGCACCACCGGGGCGCCCGCGCCGGAGCGGGGCGGGTCGAGCACCACCAGGTCGACCGGGCCGGTGATCCGGCGGCGGGCCAGCGCGGTCTCCACCCGGGCGGCGACCACCTCGACCCGGGGCAGGTCGGCCAGGTTGGTCCGGGCCGCCGCCACCCCGTCGGGGCTCGACTCGACCAGGGTGACCCGGGCGTCGCCGACCCGGCCGGCGAGCGCCGCGGCGAACAGGCCGGCGCCGCCGTACAGGTCCCAGGCGGTCTCGCCGGGGGCCGGGTCGAGCAGGTCGAGGACCGCGCCGACCAGGGTGTCCGCCGCGGCCGGGTGCACCTGCCAGAAGCCGGACGCGGGCAGCGTCCAGTCCCGGCCGGCGGCCACCTCGCGGACCCGCTGCGGCCCGCTGACCGGGCTGGGCGCCCCGTCGGCGTACGCCACGACGCTGACGTCCCCGCCGGTCGAGGCGACCGTCTCGACCGCGTCGGCGTCCGGCCAGCGGGCGCCGCTCGGGGCGAGCACCGGCAGCTCCTGGATCGCCGGGTGGGCGATCCGGCACCGGTCGATCGGCACCACCTCGTGCGAGCGGTGCTTGAGCAGCCCGGCCCGGCCGGCCCCGTCCACCGCGTAGCGGACCCGGGACCGCCAGCCCAGCACGCCCCCGGGCAGCGCCTCGACCCGTACGCCGAGCGCGTCGATGTCGCCGTCGGTGAGCCCGCCCAGCCGGGTGAGCTGCTCGCGCACCACCGTGGCCTTCCAGTCGAGCTGGGCGGCCGGGGCGACGTGCTGCAGGTCGCAGCCGCCGCACGCGCCCGGCCGGGCGTACGGGCAGGGCGGCACGACGCGGTCCGGGGCGGCGGCCAGGATCTGCACCGCGTCGGCCCGGGCGAAGCCGCGGTGCAGCTCGGTGATCTCGGCGATCACCCGCTCGCCGGGCAGCGCGTGCCGGACGAAGACCACCTGCCCGTCGACCCGGGCCACGCAGTGCCCGCCCGGGGCGACCGCGTCGACGGTCAGCTCGACCCGTTCGGCCTCCTCCAGCCCGGACCGGGCGGGCGCGCTCACCGGCGCTCCCCCGCCCCCGGGGCGTTCTCGCCGGGCGGCGCGGAGACCGCCGGCGGGACGGTCGGCGGAAGGGTGCTGCGCGGGGCCACCCGGGGCCCGCGCGCCGGCCCCCGGCTCAGCGTGGCGTCGAGCCGGTCCAGGTTCTTGGTGGCGGTCGAGGCGAGCTGCCACGGCACGCTGGTCACCATCACGCCCGGCTCGAAGAGCAGCCGCCCCTTGAGCCGCAGCGCGCTCTGGTTGTGCAGCAGGTTCTCCCACCAGCGGCCCACCACGTACTCGGGGATGAAGACGGTGACCACGTCGCGCGGCGACTCCCGGCGCACCGAGGCGACGAAGTTGAGGATCGGGCGGGTGATCTCCCGGTACGGGGAGTCGATCACGGTCAGCGGCACCGGCAGCTCCCGTCGCTCCCAGTCGGCCTGAAGATCGCGGGTGTCCTTCTCGTCCACGTTCACGGTCACCGCGGTCAGCGTGTCCGGCCGGGTCGCCCGGGCGTACGCGACGGCCCGCAGGGTCGGCTGGTGCAGCTTGCTGACCAGCACGATGGCGTGGTTTCGGGCGGGCAGTACGGCTCGCTGCTCGGTCGGCTCCAACTCGGCGGCGACCCGGTCGTAGTGCCGGCGGATGGCCAGCATGACCACGTACATCAGCGCCATGGCGACGATCGCGATCCACGCGCCGAGCAGGAACTTGGTGACCAGCACGATGATCAGCACGACGCCGGTCAGGGCCATGCCGAAGGTGTTGATCGCCCGGGAGCGGACCATCCGCCGCCGCGCCTCCGGGTCCCGCTCGGTGCGCAGGTGCCGGTTCCAGTGCCGGATCATGCCGGCCTGGGAGAGGGTGAACGAGACGAACACCCCGACGATGTAGAGCTGGATCAGCCGGGTCACCTCGGCCTGGAAGCCGATGATCAGCACCACCGCGGAGACGGCGAGGAAGACGATGCCGTTGGAGAAGGCCAACCGGTCGCCCCGGGTGTGCAGCTGGCGGGGCAGGTAGCGGTCCTGGGCCAGGATCGAGCCGAGCACCGGGAAGCCGTTGAAGGCGGTGTTGGCGGCCAGGAACAGGATCAGCGCGGTCATCCCGGCGACGACGTAGAGCAGCACCGAACCGTCGCCGAAGACGGTCTGGCCGAGCTGGGTGGTGACGGTCTTCTGCACGTACCCGTCGGGGCCGGACACGATCTGCGAGGTGTTCTCCACGAACTGGAGCCGGGTCAGCCGGGACAGCCAGATGATGCCGACCAGCATGCTCACCGCGATGGCGCCGAGCAGCAGCAGGGTGGTCGCCGCGTTCTTCGACTTCGGGGCCTTGAACGCGGGCACCCCGTTGGAGATCGCCTCCACGCCGGTGAGCGCGGCGCAGCCGGAGGAGAAGGTACGCAGCAGCAGGAAGACCAGGGCGAAGCCGGTCACGCTGTGCTCGGCGTGGATCTCCAGGCCGGCGCTGGGCGCGCGCAGCTCGTCACCGAGGATGAAGATCCGGAAGAGCCCGGTGAGCAGCATGCCGCCGATGACGATCACGAAGCCGTAGGTCGGTACGGCGAACGCGGTGCCGGACTCCCGCAGGCCGCGCAGGTTCATGGCGGTGAGCAGCACCACCGCGCTGACCGCGATCAGCACCTTGTGGGTGGCCACGAACGGCACCACCGAGCCGAGGTTCGCCACGCCGGAGGAGACCGACACGGCCACGGTCAGCACGTAGTCGACGAGCAGGGCGCTGGCCACCGCGAGACCGGCACGCGGCCCCAGGTTGACCGTGGCCACCTCGTAGTCGCCGCCGCCCGACGGGTAGGCGTGCACGTTCTGCCGGTAGCTCGCCACCACGGTCAGCATGACCACGACGACCGCGAGCGCGATCCAGGGGGAGAAGAAGAACGCCGACGCCCCGGCGATGGAGAGCGTCAAGAGGATCTCGTCCGGCGCGTACGCGACGCTGGACAGCGCGTCGGAGGCGAACACGGGCAGCGCGATCCGCTTGGGCAGGAGGGTGTGCTGGAGGCGGTCGGACCGGAACGGTCGACCGAGGAGGAGTCGCTTCAGCAGCGAGGTGGGTCGGGCCACAACCGCCAAGGGTACGGCCACCCGCGGTCGGGCGGTGGGGTGCCTGATCACCCCCGTCCGCGCGGGCGCGGTACCGTCGGTCACCCGCCGGCGGCGGGGACGTGGCAGGCTCGCAGACGACGGGCCAGCGGGCGGCACCGTGGGAGGAGCGGACCGTGCATGTCGTGATCATGGGCTGCGGCCGGGTCGGGTCGACCCTGGCGCACAGCCTGGAGTCCCGGGGGCACTCGGTGGCGGTGATCGACCAGGACGCGGACGCGTTCCGCCGTCTCGGGCCCGACTTCGCCGGCATCACGGTCACCGGGGCCGGCTTCGACGGCGAGGTGCTGCGCCAGGCCGGCATCGAGCGGGCCGATGCCTTCGCGGCGGTCTCCAGCGGCGACAACTCCAACATCATCTCGGCCCGGCTGGCCCGGGAGACCTTCGGCGTCTCCCGGGTCGCCGCGCGGATCTACGACCAGCGCCGCGCCCAGGTCTACGAGCGCCTCGGCATCCCCACCGTGGCCACCGTCCGGTGGACCGCCGACCGGATGCTGCGCCACCTGGTTCCCGAGGGCAACGTCGAGATCTTCCGGGACCCGACCAGCACCGTCTCGATCATCGAGGTGCCGGTGCACAAGGACTGGGTCGGGCGGCCGCTGCGGCAGCTCGAGGAGTCGGCGGGCGCCCGGGTGGCGTACCTCATCCGGTTCGGGATCGGCACGCTGCCCACCGCCTCCACCGTGGTGCAGGAGGGCGACCAGGTCTTCATGCTGGTGACCGACGACATCGTCAACTCGGTCACCTCGGGGGCGGCGGCGCCGCCGGAAGGAGGGCACTGAGCGATGCGCATCGCCATCGCGGGCGCCGGCAACGTGGGCCGGTCGATCGCCCAGGAGCTGATCGACAACGGGCACCAGGTGATGCTGATCGAGCGGCAGCCCAAGATGCTCCGCCCCGACCGGGTGCCGGCCGCCGACTGGGTGCTCGCCGACGCGTGCGAGCTGACCAGCCTGGAGGAGGCCAACGTGGCCGGCTGCGACGTGGTCGTGGCCGCCACCGGCGACGACAAGGTCAACCTGGTGGTGTCGCTGCTGGCCAAGACCGAGTTCGCGGTGCCGCGGGTGGTGGCCCGGGTCAACCGGGCGGAGAACGAGTGGCTCTTCACCGAGCAGTGGGGGGTCGACGTCGCGGTGAGCAAGCCGCGGGTGATGGCCGCCCTGGTCGAGGAGGCGGTCACGGTCGGCGACCTGGTCCGGCTGATGACCTTCCGGCAGGGCGAGGCGAACCTCGTCGAGATCACCCTGCCGCCCAGCGCGCCCTACGTCGGGCAGCCCATCCACGCCGTGCCGATCCCCCGGGACGCCGCCCTGGTGGCGATCCTGCGCGGCAAGCGGGTGCTGGTGCCCAGCCCGGACGACCCGATCGAGGCGGGCGACGAGCTGATCTTCGTGTGCACCGCCGCGGTGGAGGACGAGGTCCGGGCGGTCATCCTCGGGCCGGGCAGCACCGAACGCAACCGCGACCGCACCTGACCGGCCGCCGCGCCCGCCGGCCCGGGGGTCCGCCCGCGGCCGGCGGCGCTCAGGCGCCGGGCAGCGGCGTCGGCGCGGTCTCCCGGGTCACCCGGCGCACCGCCCAGACGGTGATCAGCAGCAGCAGCGCGTACGGCGGGTAGCCGAGCGCGAGCCGGGCCACGCCCAGGGCGGTGTCCTGGTGGGCCAGGTAGAGCCCGGCCTGCACGCCCACCTTGGCCAGCCAGACCACGCCCCAGAGCACGGTGAGCTGGGTGAAGGTGCGGACCAGTCGCGGGTCGTCCCGCCACTCGGAGCGCCCCTTGGCCACCAGCACCGACCAGATCCAGCCGACCAGCGGCTGCCGGACCGCCGCCGAGACCAGCAGGGCCAGCCCGTAGCCGATGCCGTAGAGGATGCCGGGGAGGTAGAAGTCCCGCTCGTCACCGGTGCGCCAGGCGATGGCCGCGCCGATCGCGATGCCGACCAGGCCGTTGACCGCGTGCCGGACCGGCCGGCGCTGGGCCAGCCGCAGCCCGGCAATGAGCAGCGCCACGGCGACCGACGCGATCACCGCGGGGCGCAGCTCGCCGATCACGTTGGCGAGCACGAAGACCACCACCGGGATGCTCGACTCGACCAGGCCGCGCCAGCCGCCGAGCTGGTCGGCCATCTGCTCGGCGAGGCTGGGCAGCGGCGCGTCCTCGGGCCCGAGGGCCGGGTCGGTGGTGCCCTGCTGTCCGGTCGTCACTTCGGCGACTCCAGCTCGTAGTACGGGTTGTAGATCACCTTGCGGTCGTCCCGGACGGCCACCCGGCCCCGGGCCGTGAGGTGCCGGCCCGGCTCGATGCCGGCGATGTGCCGGCGGCCCAGCCAGACCAGGGTGACCACGTCGTTGCCGTCGTACAGGTCCGCCTCCAGGGTGGGCAGGTTGGTCCGGGGCGTGTAGACCACGGTGCGCAGCCGCCCGGCGACCGAGACGACCTGGCCCCGGCTGCACTGGTGGGTGGGCATGCCGCCGCTCTCGGCGCTCTCCCGGCGCAGCTCCTGCGCCTCGATCTCGGACTCGCTCGCGGTGAGCCGATGCAGGAGCCGCCGCAGCGACACCCGACTCTCGTCGGTCGTCATGACCTCCGCGTCACCCTCTCCACCCCGGCCGGTCGGCGCCGGCACTGGCCGGCTCCGATGCCGGAACCGCCCCGCCAGCGTACGCCGATCCGGCCCGCCGGCGGGAGCGGCGTCGGCCGGGCGTACCGACCCGGGGGCGGCACGCGACAGGCCCGGCGCCCGCCGGCCGGGGGCCGGCGGGACCGGGCCCGACGATCATGCTTCGTGCCGCTCCTGCGCCCCGGGCTGCTGCTCGGCGACCTCGCGGGGCAGCCGCAGCGGCAGCGGCTCGCGGACCGGCTTGGCCTCCTGGCCCCGGTCCACCACCAGCCCGTCGAGGCAGGCCGCGAGCGGGCCGGCCGCGGCCGGATCGGTGGCCGCGTCGCCCTGGAAGACGCCGCGGACCATCCACCGCGGCCCGTCGATGCCGACGAACCGCAGGTCGGTCACGCCCTCCGGGGTACGCACCCGGGCGCGCAACTCGGTGCCGTACTCCCCCTCGACCTCCTGGGCGGCGGCGCCGTCGTTGAACAGCGACTGCCGGATCTCCTCGCGCACCTCGTCCCAGATGCCCTCGGAGCGGGGCGCCGCGAAGACGCCGAGCTGGAGCGCGTTCGGCCCGTGCACCAGCACCACCTGCTGGATCACGCCCTGCGGATCGGCCTGCACCCGCACCTCGACGTCCGGCACCGCCGGGATCTGGAGGCTGCCCAGGTCCAGCCGGGGCGCGTCGGGCGCCTCGGAGACGTCGTACGGGCCCCGGGACGACGTCTGCGGGCTCTCCTCGGCCCCGGTGGAGTCGAGGAGCTCGTCGCTCCGCTCGTCACGCGCGTGCCGCGCGCCCTCGGCCCGCTTTCGGGAGAAGATCACTGCGCCCACCCTCCGCTGTTCGCACTCACCCTGCCACCTCTTCCGGCTGCCCGCCCGCCGGTGCCGGGACCAGCCCGGCGTGCCCGCCGGTGGACCCGTACCCGCCGGTGCCGCGCCGGGACGTGGGCAGCTCCGCCACCGGCTGGAAATCGGCCCGCGCGACCCGCTGGACGACGAGTTGCGCGATCCGGTCGCCCCGGCTGATCTTCGCCGGGACGTCCCGATCATGATTGATCAGGTTGACCAGGATCTCACCCCGGTAGCCGGCGTCGACCGTACCGGGCGCGTTGAGCACGGTCACGCCGAGCCTGGCCGCCAGCCCCGATCGAGGGTGGACCAGCCCGACGTACCCCTCCGGGAGCGCGATGGCCACGCCGGTCGGGACCAGGGCCCGGCCGCCCGGGGGCAGCTCCACGTCCGCGGCGGCCACCAGGTCCGCGCCGGCGTCGCCGGGATGGGCGTACGCCGGCAGCGGCAGCTCCGGGTCGAGCTGTCGAACGGGCACGGGTACGACGTCTGTCACGGTCTTCCTCTTCCGTCCGGTCCGAGCGGGGGTGACCCTGCCATCCTGCCGGTTGCCCGCGGCGTCGTGCGCCGTACCCTCGGACTGTGCGCCAGTCGACCTCCTCGCCCGCCCCGGCGTCCCCGGTGGCCGCCCCGCGGTACGCGGAGCGGCTCGTCCTGCCCTGGTGGGCGTGGCCGGCCGGGCTGGCCGTGGCCGGGCTGCTCGCCGCGGAGCTGTGGCTGGGCGCGAGCGGCGTCCGGGCCTGGCTGCCCTTCGTGCTGCTGATTCCCGCGGCGGTGGCCGGGCTGGCCTGGCTGGGCCGGATCCGGGTCGCGGTGCGCGACGGCGAGCTGTGGGTGGACGACGCCCACCTCCCGCTGCGGTACGTGGCCGACGTGATCCCGCTGGACACGGCCGGACGGCGCGAGGTGCTCGGCGTCGGGGCCGACCCGCTGGCCTTCGTGGTCCAGCGGCCCTGGGTCGGCGGCGCGGTGCAGGTGGTGCTGGCCGACCCGGCCGACCCGACCCCGTTCTGGGTGGTGAGCACCCGGCGCCCGGTGGCGCTGGCCACGGCGATCCTCGCCGCCCGCGACGCCGGCTGACCGGTGGCGCGGGCCCGCCCCGGCACGGCCTGAGCGCGGCACGGACTCTTCACGGCGCTGGACTGATCGCGGCGCCGACTGATCGCGCCACGGACTGATCGCCGCGCGGACTCACCGCGGCGCTGGACTGATCGCGGCACGGACCCACCACGGCGCTGAACTGATCGCGGCACGGACCCACCACGGCGCGCCGACGTGGGCCCGGTCAGGGCAGTGCGGGGCGGCCGCCGCGCAGCTCGCGGCCCTGCTGCCGCAGGTCCCGGCGAAGCTGGTCGGCGAGGCTGCGGGTGGCCCGGCGGTTGAGGTAGCCGGCGACCGCCGCGCCGGTGAGGAACGGGCCGAGGGTGGTCAGGTTCCGGCCGAACCGGCGCAGCAGGCTGTCCCGCAGTTCCCGGCGGGCCGCGGTGCCGAGCACCGCGCTCACCCCGACCCCGGGCATCATCGGGTTGACCCCGCGCTGGGTGACCCAGGACTGGATCAGGGCGACCGCCCGCTGGGTGCCACCGGTGGGCAGCGGCACGTGGTGGACCTCGTGCAGCTCGCCGATCAGCTTCAACTCGATCGCCACCACGGCGACCGTCTCGGCGGCCAGCAGCACCGGCGCGGAGAGCAACGTCGGGGTGATCGCCCACTCGACCGCGGCGACCCCGCCACCGGCCGCGCCGACCCCGGCGGTGGCCCGGGCGGCGTTGCGGATCAGCCGCTCGGCCAGCGCGTCGTCGTCGAGGTCGGGAAAGTGCCGCCGGAGCGTGGCCAGGTCACGGATCGGCACGTGCGGGGCGACGTCGGCGACGGTATCCGCCATCCAGCGGACGGCCGCCTTCGGCTTGAACAGGTCGGTGACGCCACGGGCGCGTGCCTGGCCGACCAGTCGGGTCAGCAGTTGCCGGCGTCGGGCCGGCGCGATGTCGTCGGCGGTCAGCGCGGCCACGGTCGCGCCGAGCTCGTCGCTCTCCTCGACCGGTACGCCCGGCGCGGGCTTCCCGGCCCCGCCGCTGCCGTCGGCCCGCCCTTCGGCCCCGCCGGCGTCCGGCCCTTCGGCCCCGCCGGCGTCCGGCCCTTCGGCCCCGCCGGCGTCCAGCCCTTCGGCCCCGCCGCTGCCGTCGGCCCGCCCGGTGTCCGGCCCGTCGCCGCGGCCGCTCATGCCGCTGCCCCGATCCACTCCCCGGCGCCGCGCGGCACCCCGTCGCCGAGCCGAATGGTTCGCTCGCTGCGCTCGCTCACCCGTCCGCCCTCCCTGCTCCGCGCGGCGTGGCAGCCGCCGTTACGAGTCAAGCAGCTTCCGGCCAGCGGCGCACGGCGGCTCGAACAGCGGCGGCCCCGTCGAGGAGGCCGCCGCCGGTGAGCCGCGTCGGGATCAGACGCACTCGCGGCAGATCAGCTCGCCGTTGCGCTCGACCGCCAGCTGGCTGCGGTGGTGGACCAGGAAGCAGCGGCCGCACCGGAACTCGTCCTGCTGCATCGGTAGCACCTTGACCGTGAGCTCCTCGTCGGCCAGGTCGGCGCCGGGCAGCTCGAAGCTCTCGGCCACCTCGGCCTCGTCGACGTCCACGGCGCCCGACTGTGAGTCGACGCGTCGGGCCTTGAGCTCTTCCAGGCTGTCCTCGCCGAGGTCGACCTCGTCGCGACGCGGGGCGTCGTAGTCGGTGGCCATCGGTTTCACTCTCCCATATCGATGTGGTCGCTTCCGGTTGTAACGCCGGAGGACGCTGTTTCGGTTCCACTGCCCGGCCACCACATGTGTCGGTCACCCGACCCACGATCCGTGGGCCGAGTTCGCCGGAGAGGAACTTCCCCAGCGAGCGCGGAACCTTACCCCCCCTTTGGGCGAGGCATGTATACCGCCCTCGTGGCAGAGATGTACGCCCCTACGCCCGAAGTTGTTCCCAATGTGACTCAGGCGACACGAAGATAGGGGTAGTACTACCCGTTCCCCGGGTGGCGCGCCGGCATGTCGGGCTGTTTCCACGCGACCGCCGGACAACCGTTAACCTCAGCGGCGTACTCGACGGCCGGCGGCGGCCGCCACCCAATCACGGTCCGGGGAGCGCCCTGATGAGTTTTGCGCGAGTGCGGGCACTCGTTGTCGTCGGTCTGCTGGCGGTCGTCGCCCTGGTCTTCGTCGTGGTGGCGCTGGTCCGGGACACGCAGAGCAAGGCCGGCACCGCCGAGGGTTGCCCCAAGGATTGGCCGCTGGCCGACGTGGCCCTGCGCGAGCCCAAGGACGTCAAGATCAACGTATTGAACGGCACCGACGAGGCGGGCCTGGCCGGCAGCGTGGCGGACGACTTCCGCAATCGCAAGTTCCAGGTCAAGAAGGTCGCCAGCGACAAGAAGAAGGTGGACGACGTCGCGCTGCTGCGGTTCGGCCCGAAGGGGGTCGGCTCGGCGCATCTGCTGAAGGCCTATTTTCTCAACGAGGCCAAGCCGGTCTTCGACGTGAACCGCAAGGACGACACGGTCGACGTGGTGCTGGGCAACAATTTCCAGCAACTCGCCACCACCACCGAGGTCAACCAGTCCCTCGGCGACCTCGGCTCCCCCGAGGCCCCGACCGGCACCTGCCCGGCGCCGGTCAAGAAGTAACCCGACCGGTCCGCCGGGCCCCGCCACCCGCCCGGCCGACCCGCCGGACCCGTCACCCACCCGCGCCCAGCCGACCCGCCGGACCCGTCACCCACCCGCGCCCAGCCGGCCCGGCGGGTCCGGGCGCGACCGGTCCCGTCGGACCCGCCGCCCTTCTCGCCAGCCTGGCCGGTCAGGGGCCGCCCGAGGCGTCCAGGGCGGCCAGCCGGGTGTGCAGCGGGTCGAAGAGCGCCGGCGGCGCCGCGATCACCAGGTCCGGTCCGGCCGGCCGGCCGGACAGCCCGGTCACCCGGAGCCCCGCCTCCCGGGCGACCAGCCCGCCCGCGGCCAGGTCCCAGGCGGCCAGGCCCTTCTCGTAGTAGGCGTCGACCCGGCCCTCGGCGGCCAGGCAGAGGTCCAGGGCCGCGGCACCCATCCGGCGGATGTCCCGCACGTGCGGGATCAGTTCGGCGACCACCCGGGCCTGGTGCGCGCGCCGGCCGGCGTCGTAGCCGAACCCGGTGGCGACCAGCGCCTGCCCGAGGTCGGTCTCGGTGGAGCAGCGCACCCGCGTGCCCTCCCGCCAGGCGCCGCCACCGGCGGTGGCGGTCCACTCCTCGCCGGTGGCCACGTTGCGCACCACCCCGGCCACCACCTCCCCGTCGACCTCGGCGGCCAGCGAGACCGCGCAGTAGGGCAGCCCGTAGAGGTAGTTGACGGTGCCGTCGATCGGGTCGACCACCCAGCGCACCCCGCCCTCGACGGCGGGGCCGGTCGACCCGGTGCCGTACTCCTCGCCGAGCACGGCGTCGTCGGGGCGCAGCGCCCGCAACGCGTCGACCACCTGCCGCTCCACCGCCCGGTCGGCGGCGGTGACCACGTCGGTGACGGTGCTCTTGGTCGCGGCGACCGACACCCCCTCGGCGCGCATCCGGTGCGCGGTGGCCGCGGCGTCCCGGGCCACCGTGACGGCGATCTCCAGCAGGTCCCGCGGCATCGGCGCCGAGCGGATCATGTTTCATCCCCTTCCCGCACGACCGGGGCCGCCCGGACCGCGCGTGGGTATCATCCTTACAAAGTCCACATCTGCGCCGAATCGGCGGTCCAGACCGTCGGTCGCCGTGCGGCGCGGGATGATCGCCGCAGACGGCGTTACAATTCACCCTGCCCACGCGCCACGGACCGCCAGCGACCGGTCGGCCCGGGACACGGGGGTCCCTCAACGACTCGCCCGGCACGGCGTTCCGTGCTGCGCCGGACGACCCGGCCGTGCTCGCTCTTCGCCTCCGGAAGGTCATTCGTGACAGAACCCCGCCAGACCGGCGCCGACGTTCGCTCGCTCACCGACACCCTGATCGCCCACGCGCAGAGCGCCGGTGGCCAGCTCACGTCGGCCCAGCTCGCGCGCACCGTCGAGTCCGCTGAGGTGACCCCGGCCCAGGCCAAGAAGATCCTCCGCGCGCTCTCCGAGGCCGGCGTGACGGTGGTCGTGGACGGCTCCGCCACCACCCGCCGCCGGGTGGCCGCCGCCCGCTCGGCCACACCCGCCTCCCGGGCCACCACCGCCAAGACCACCAAGAAGGCCGCCGCGCCGGCTCCGAAGCAGGCGCCGGCCGCCGAGGAGGCCCCGGCTCCGGCCCCGCGGAAGGCGACCGCCCGCAAGGCCGCCGGCACCACCGCCGAGGTGGCCGCCAAGGCCGCCGCTCCGGCGAAGGCGACCAAGGCGACCCGGGCCACCAAGGCGACGGTGGCCGCCAAGACGGCCGCGGCGAAGACTGCCCCGAAGGGTGAGGGCCCCGAGGGCGACATCGACCCGGAGGCACTGGCCGCCGAGATCGAGGACGTGGTCGTCGAGGAGCCGGCCGAGCTGACCCGGGCCGCCGAGGCCGACGCGGCCAGCTCCGCCACCGAGAACGACTTCGAGTGGGACGACGAGGAGTCCGAGGCGCTCAAGCAGGCGCGTCGCGACGCCGAGCTGACCGCTTCCGCCGACTCGGTGCGGGCGTACCTGAAGCAGATCGGCAAGGTGCCGCTGCTCAACGCCGAGCAGGAGGTCGAGCTCGCCAAGCGGATCGAGGCCGGCCTGTACGCCGCCGAGCGGCTGCGCGCCGCCGACGACGGCGAGGAGAAGCTCACCCGGGACATGCAGCGCGACCTGCTGTGGATCTCCCGGGACGGCGAGCGGGCCAAGAACCACCTGCTCGAGGCCAACCTGCGGCTGGTGGTCTCGCTGGCCAAGCGCTACACCGGCCGCGGCATGGCCTTCCTCGACCTGATCCAGGAGGGCAACCTCGGCCTCATCCGCGCGGTCGAGAAGTTCGACTACACCAAGGGCTACAAGTTCTCCACCTACGCCACCTGGTGGATCCGCCAGGCCATCACCCGCGCCATGGCCGACCAGGCCCGCACCATCCGCATCCCGGTGCACATGGTCGAGGTGATCAACAAGCTCGGCCGGATCCAGCGCGAGCTGCTCCAGGACCTGGGCCGCGAGCCCACCCCGGAGGAGCTGGCCAAGGAGATGGACATCACCCCGGAGAAGGTGCTGGAGATCCAGCAGTACGCCCGGGAGCCCATCTCGCTCGACCAGACCATCGGTGACGAGGGCGACAGCCAGCTCGGCGACTTCATCGAGGACTCCGAGGCCGTGGTCGCCGTCGACGCGGTGTCGTTCTCGTTGCTGCAGGACCAGCTCCAGCAGGTGCTGCAGACGCTGTCCGAGCGTGAGGCGGGCGTGGTGCGGCTGCGCTTCGGCCTCACCGACGGCCAGCCGCGCACCCTGGACGAGATCGGCCAGGTGTACGGCGTGACCCGGGAGCGCATCCGGCAGATCGAATCCAAGACCATGTCCAAGTTGCGGCACCCCTCGCGTTCCCAGGTGCTCCGCGACTACCTGGACTGACCGCACGCGTCAACCAACCGTGTCGGTTTGATCACCAGCCGTAGAACACTCTTCGGTGACCTGTCGGTTGCGCGTTTGTGATCGTTGACGTGGCACCCTTGGTGCACGGCACACTGTCCTCCACGCCAGGTGTGACCTCGGTCCCGGCCGGGCACACAGGGAAGGCAGGGCCTGAGAAGGGTGTTGCACGATAGGTGAGCAACCGAAGAGAGTGTTCATCGGTGACGACCAGAGGAGGAAGGCGATGA
Organism: Micromonospora sp. NPDC050495; assembly: GCF_040655175.1. Classification (NCBI taxonomy): domain Bacteria; kingdom Bacillati; phylum Actinomycetota; class Actinomycetes; order Micromonosporales; family Micromonosporaceae; genus Micromonospora; species Micromonospora sp. NPDC050495. The sequence continues at coordinate 107,914 of NZ_JBFAJK010000004.1, forward strand.
CCCCGACCCTCACGCCGCCGCCCGAGACGGTGGCCCCCCCGGCCGCCGATGAACGGTGCGACCGCTGCAATGCTGCCGGCAAGCTCCGGATCACTCTGGCGGGTGGGAGCGAGTTGGTGTTCTGTGGGCACCACGCGAACAAGTACGCGGAGGATCTCGTGAAGATCACCGTGCGGTACGCGACGGACCCGGAGTTCAGCTGGCGTGGCGCCGATCTGATGGCGAACTGAGTCAGTAATCCGCAAGTCGACATAACCGACCGGAGGCACCCGAAGGGGCAGCCTCCGGTCGGTTTTTCCATACCCGTCAGGCCCACCGGCGATCGACTTCCCCACGATGTCCAGCCCGGCCCGGCCGACTGCGGCACGTCGGGGCATGCCCCGCACCGTGACGCACCGAACGCGGCACGTCGGGACCTCACCCCACCACGTCTGCACCGATTGCGGCATGTCGGCGCCTCACCCGTCGGAACGCCCACCGATTGCGGCATGTCGGCGCCTCCCACCCCAGGACGCCCACCGATTGCGGCATGTCGGGGCCTCACCCCGCCAGAACGGCACCGATTGCGGCATGTCGGGGCGTCACGCCGCCAGAACGGCACCGAATTGCGGCATGTCGGGCGGTCTCGGGCGTACGGGGAGAGCGGGCCGCCGTCAGAGGGTCTGCACGGTGGCGATGCGCTCTTCGAGCTGCTCGATGGTGGCCTGGGCGCTGGGCGGCCCGCCGCAGAGCCGGCGCAGCTCGGCGTGGATCTTGCCGTGCGGTACGCCGGTGCGGTGGTGCCGGGCGGCCACCAGGGCGTTCAGCTGGCGGCGCAGGGCCACCCGGCGCTGGGCGGCACTCATCGGTGCCGGCGGCGCCGCCGGGGCGTCAGCGGCCGGCTCAGCGGTCCGCTGGGCCGCCCGGCGCCGCTGGGCGGCGAGCTGCTCGGCCTGCCGCTTGGTGAGCAGCAGGGCGACCTGGTCGGCGGTGAGCAGCCCGGGCAGGCCGAGGTATTCCTCCTCCTCGGGGGTGCCCGCCTGGGCGGCGGTGCCGAACGAGGCCCCGTCGAAGATCACCTGGTCCAGCTCCGCGGTGGCGGACAGCGCCGCGAACCTCTTCTCCAGCTCGCCGCTGGCCTGGTCGTCCCGCTGGGCACGCTCCAGCAGGTCGTCGTCGAGGCCGTCGGCGTCCTTCGGCTTGCCCAGCACGTGGTCCCGTTCGGCCTCCATCTCGCTGGCCAGGCCGAGCAGGTGCGGCACGCTGGGCAGGAAGACCGAGGCGGTCTCGCCGGGCCGCCGGGCCCGGACGAACCGGCCGATCGCCTGGGCGAAGTAGAGCGGGGTGCTGGCGCTGGTCGCGTACACGCCGACGGCCAGCCGGGGGATGTCGACCCCCTCGGAGACCATCCGGACCGCGACCAGCCAGCGCTGCTCGGACGCCGCGAACGTCGCGATCCGCGCGGACGCGCCCTGGTCGTCGGAGAGCACCACGGCCGCCTTCTCGCCGGTCACCTGCTCGAGCAGCTTGGCGTACGAGCGGGCGACCTGCTGGTCGCTGGCGATCACCAGGCCACCGGCGTCGGGCATGCCGTTGGCGCGCAGCACGGTGAGCCGGGCATCGGCGGCGCGCAGCACCTGCGGCATCCAGTCACCGGCCGGGTCCAGCGCGGTCCGCCAGGCCTGCGCGACGAGGTCCTGGGTCATCGGCTCGCCGAGCCGCGCCGCCAGTTCCTCGCCGGCGTTGGTGCGCCACCGGGTCTCCCCCGAGTACGCCAGGAAGAGCACCGGCCGGACCACGCCCTCGCGCAGCGCGTCGGCGTAGCCGTAGACGGAGTCGGCGCGGGAGCGGAGCAGCCCGTCGCCGCCCCGCTCGTAGCCGACGAACGGGATGGGGTTGTCGTCGGAGCGGAACGGCGTGCCGGTGAGCATCAGCCGGCGTACCGCGGGTTCGAACGCGGCTTTGACGCCGTCGCCCCAGGTACGCGAGTCGCCGGCGTGGTGGATCTCGTCGAGGACGACCAGGGTGCGCCGGGTCATGGTGCGCCGCCGGTGCACCTGGGGCGCCATGCCCACCTGCGCGTAGGTGATCACGGCGCCGTGGAAGTCGGCGGCGGAGTGCAGGTCGGCGTTGCGGAAGGCGGCGTCGAGCTGGATGCCGACCCGGGCCGCGGCCTGCGCCCACTGGGTCTTCAGGTGCTCGGTCGGGGCGACCACGGTGACCGCCTCGACGGTGCCGTCGTGCAGCAGCTCGGCGGCGATCCGCAGGGCGAAGGTGGTCTTACCGGCGCCGGGCGTGGCGACCGCGGTGAAGTCCTCGGTGCGGCGGCGCAGGTACTCCACCATCGCCTTGCGTTGCCAGGCACGCAGGGGCGGGAACGTCTCGAGCGCCGGCAACCGCGGTGCCACGGGTAGCTCCTCTCCGCTGGCGAGCGGCGGTCGCACCGGGCCGAGGGCCACGGGTACCGCCGCCCATGAAAAGGCCCTCGCGCATCGGGTGCCGCGAAGGCCGACTCAGCATAACCAGCGGCGGCACTTCTCCCCACTCGACACCACGCGGGTCACATCCGGGCGGCGGGGCGTCCCGCGACGGGCGGCACGACGTGGCCGGGACGCCCGGTGGCCCGCCGCCAGGGGCCCCGACCGAGGGCGGGGAGTCCCGGTCAGCCCTGTGGGCCCCGGGTGCCGGTACGCGGCGGGCGCAGCGTGGCCACCGGGGCCGACCAGCGGCGGCGCAGCGACACCAGGCGCAGCAGGAAGACGAAGGCGGCGGCGGCGCTCAGCGGCACCGAGGTGGCTCGCCCGTACTGGACCAGCAGGGCCACCACGATCGAGCCGGCGAGCGCGGCCAGGGCGTAGATCTCCCGGCGCAGCACCACCGGGATCTCCCCGGTGAGCAGGTCCCGGCCGAGCCCGCCGCCGATCGCGGTGAGCATGCCGATCATGCAGGCGCCGACGGTCGGCACGTGCGCGTCGAGGGCCTTGAGCGTGCCGGTGACGGTGAACAGGGCGAGGCCGGCCGCGTCCAGCACCAGCACGGTGGTGCGCAGCCGAACGAGTTGCGGGTGCAGCCGGAAGACGGCGGCGGCGGTGATCGCCGCGGTGGCCGCGTACCGCCAGTCGGCGAAGGCCAGCGGGGGGACCTCGTCGATCACCAGGTCGCGGAAGATGCCGCCGCCGAGGGCCGCGACGACGCCCACGAAGATCACTCCGAACAGGTCCAGCCGCTTGGCCACCGCCGCGGAGGCGCCGGAGGCGGCGAAGACCGCGACCCCGGTGAGGTCGGCGAACAGCAGGGCGGTGGAGGTGGTCACCGGCGGAGGGTACGTGGGCGGGCGGCGGAGCCGCCCGCGATCACTCGCGCCAGGAGTCGTAGATCTCCTTGCACTTCGGGCAGACCGGCGAACCCGGCTTGGCCGCCTTGGTCACCGGGAAGGTCTCCCCGCAGAGCGCGATGACGAAGGTGCCCATGACCGCGCTCTCGGCGATCTTGTCCTTGCGTACGTAGTGGAACATCTCCGGCCCGGTGTCGGCGTCCTTCAGCTCCGGCCGGTCGAGAACCTCTGTACTCACTTCCCACCTCCAAATCTCCAGTTTTGCAGGTCCGCCGGGGCCGGTCCACCGCAGGCCGGCCCGACGGCGGCCCGTACCGTAGCGGAAGTGACCAACTTTCACATCAGTTTCGGCACCGAGGTGGCCGACGCCCTGCGCGACGGGCGCCCGATCGTCGCCCTGGAGAGCACTATTGTCTCGCACGGCCTGCCCCGGCCGGACAATCTGCGGGTCGCGCGGCAGATCGAACAGGCCGTCCGGGACGCCGGCGCGGTGCCGGCCACCATCGGCATGGTCGCCGGCGAGCTGATCGTGGGGCTGGACGACGCCCAGCTGACCCGGCTGGCCACCGTCGACGGAGTGAGCAAACTCTCCGTACGCGACCTCGCGGTGGCGGCGGCGACCGGCGCGGACGGCGCCACCACGGTGGCGGCGACCAGCGCGGTGGCCGCGGCGGCCGGCATCGGTGTCTTCGCCACCGGCGGGCTGGGCGGGGTGCACCGGGAGGCGGCGCAGACCTTCGACGAGTCGGCCGACCTGATCACGCTGGCCCGGACGCCGATCGCGGTGGTCTGCGCCGGGGTGAAGTCGATCCTCGACGTGGGCGCCACCCTGGAGCGGCTGGAGACCCTCGGGGTGGGCGTGATCGGCTACCGCACCCGCCGCTTCCCCGGCTTCTATCTCACCGACGCCGGTTTCGACCTGGACTGGTCGGTGGAGTCGCCGGAGCAGGTCGCCGACGTGCTGCAGGCCCGGGACGGGCACGGCGTGCACCACGGGGGGCTGGTGGTGGCCAACCCGCTGCCGGTCGACGAGCAGCTCGACCCGGCGCTGCACGACCGGACTCTGGCCGAGGGGCTGGCCATGCTGGCCCGCGAGGGGGTGACCGGCAAGGCGGTGACCCCGTTCCTGCTGGCCCACTTCCACTCGGCCACCGAGGGTGCCAGCCTGGCGGTGAACGTGCGGATCATCCTGCGCAACGCCGACCTGGCGGCGCGGATCGCGGTCGCCGCGGCCGCCCGGGGCACGGACGCATGAGCCGGCGGCAGCGGCCGGGGTGGCGGCGCTGCGCGGTGCCGCCGCCCGCCCGGCGCGGCGAGGTGGCGGCATGAGCGCCCGGATCGTCGTGGTCGGCGACGTGATCACCGACGTGGTGGCGGTGCTCGCCGGCCCGCTGGCGACCGGCTCGGACACCGCGGCCACGATCCGGTTCAGCGGTGGCGGTCAGGCGGCGAACACGGCGGCCTGGCTCGCCGCGCAGGGGGCGCCGGTCACCCTGGTCGCCGCGGTCGGTGCGGACGAGACGGGCCGCGAGCGGGTCGCCGAGCTGGACCGGGTCGGCGTGGTGTGCGCGGTGCAGCGGCAGGAGGGCTACCCGACCGGCACGGTGGTCGTGCTCGTCCACGACGGGGAACGGACCATGGTCAGCCAGCGCGGGGCGAACCTGCGGCTGAGCGCCGACCACGTCGAGGCGGCCCTGGCCGGGGCGCCCGACGCCGGGCACCTGCACCTGTCCGCGTACACCCTGCTGGACGCCGGGTCGCGCGGCGCGGGCCTGCGCGCGCTGGCCGTCGCCCGCGAGCGCGGGCTGACCACCAGCGTCGACGCGGCCTCCGCGGCGCCGCTGCGGCGGGCCGGCGCGGCGGCGTTCCTGGCCTGGGTACGCGATGTCGACCTGCTGCTGGTCAACGCCGACGAGGCGACGGTGCTGGCCGGTGGGCTGGACCCGGCCGCGCAGGGCCGGGCGCTCGCGGCGGTGGCCGGGCGGGTGGTGGTGAAGCGGGGTGCGGCCGGCGCGGTCTGGGTGGACCGGACGGGGTTGGTCGAGGCGGCTCCGGCGCGCGGGGTGCCGGTGGTGGACGTCACCGGTGCCGGCGACGCCTTCGCCGCCGGCCTGATCACCGCGTGGCTGGCCGGGGCGGAGCCGCGCGCAGCGTTGTCCCGGGCCGGGGATCTCGGCGCGCTGGCGGTCTCGTCGGTGGGGGCCCGGCCGGCGCCCTGACCCGGCGCGGTCCGGGCCGGCTCCGGCCCGGACCGGTCAGGGCTCGGCGTCGATGACCTTGTGCGGGCGCTCCTCGGCGGCGAGCGCCATGGGCGGGGTGTCGTCGCGGTGCCGCGGGTGCAGCTTGTTGGCGAGGCGGTGCTGTTCCTTCGGCGGCCGGTCGTTGGCCAGCAGCACCGCCAGCCACGGGATGAGCACCATTCCGAGGCCGCACAGCGGGAGCCAGAGCCAGAGCAGGGGCGCCTGCACGCCGACCAGGATGGCGCCGGCCACCAGGCAGGCGACCCGGATGCCCATCATCAGCACGTAGCGTTTCTGGCGGCTGGTGAGCTGGTCGTCCTGGCTGCGCGCGGCGTCGGTGATCAGGATCGGCTGGTACTCCGGATGCTTCACCGGACCTCCTCGAGGGGATTACGCCTCATCCTGTCACCCTCGACGGCTGATCGGCCAAAATCGTGACAAGGGCGGTGCGTGTTACGTGCGTGGTACGCTCGCCCCGTGGGCGACCGGTTCAGCTTCACCGACGAGGCGTTGGCCAACCTGCGGGTCTACGACGTCACGCCCGGGGAAGTCTGGGAGGCCCTGCACAGCACCCGGCGGGTCATCCGGCACCTCGGCGACGACGTCATGGTGGTCTACGCGACCGACCACCGTGGGCGGCGCCTCGCCGTGCTGCTGGCCGAGGCCGACGGCACCGACAACGACTGGGACATCCTCTCCGCCCGCGAGCTGAGCGACGTCGAGGCCAAGCGCTACGACGAGGCGGTGCGGAGATCACGCCGACGAGGAGGCGGTCACGATGCACCGTAACGACGCGACCAAGCGGTTCCACGACGGCGGCGACGCCCTCGCCGACCTCATCGACGAGAGTCCCGCGGCGGAACTGCCCGCCCCCGACACCGACGTGCCGATGGTCAGCCGCTCGGTACGGCTGCCGCTGGAGACCTACGAACGGGTCCGGGCGGCCGCCGACGCGCGCGGCATCGGCGTGACCACGCTGATGCGCCAGTGGATCGAGGCCGGCCTGGCCGACCTGGACGACTCCGCCACGGTCTCCCTGGCCGACGTGCGCCGCGCCCTGGCCGCGCTCTCCCGGCCGACCGCCGCCTGAGGCTCACGCCTCCGGGCCACTGTTCTCCGACCCCTCCCGCCCGATCGGGGAGGCCGACATCTCGGGCGGACGCCCCCGGCTGCGCAGTGCGTCCCCCAGCGCCACCGCGGCCAGCACGCCGGCCACCAGGGACAGGGACAGCACGCCGGGGCCGTGCGCGAGCAGCGGGAGGAGCAGGATCAGCACGCCCGCGCCGAGCACCCGGGGCGACGAGATCCGGCCGAAGATCTCGTACTCGAAGCGGGCCCGGGCGGCCAGGAAGAGCAGCGGGCCCCCCACCACGAAGAGCAGCAGGCCCGCATCGGAGCGGTGGAACGGCTCGGCGACCACCACCTCGTAGCCGACCGCCGTGGTGAGCACGCCGAGCACCAGGACCAGGTGGGTGATCGTGGCCGACGTGCCGAGCTGGCCCGGCACGCGCGCGAGCCGCAACGCCTCGACCAGCAGGTGCCCGGCCCGGTGGAAGTAGATCCGCCAGAGCAGCGCCGTGGTGACGAAGGCCGCCACGAAGGGGCCGACGGCGTCACCGGAGAAGCTCTCCCCGCTGTAGGTCACCCCGATGACCAGGATCGACTCGCCGAGCGCGATGAGGAAGATCTGCTGGTACCGCTCGGCCAGGTGCTCGCCCGCGATCCGCCAGCTGGCCGTCGGCGCGGAGCCGAGCCGGGGCAGCGGCCAGCCGGTGAAGAGCGCGGCGTAGTCGACGGTCAGCGCGAGGGCCCAGAGCGGCAGGCGCAGGTCGTCCGGGCCTAGCGCACCGGCCAACCAGAGCGGCGCGGTCGCCGTCGCCCAGGTGGCCAGCCGCAGCGGGACCAGCCGCCGCGGGTGACCGTGCAGCGCGGTCGCGATGACCAGGGGCCGGCCCAGCATCACCGCCAGGTACGCGAGGGCGAACGGCAGCGCCCGCTCCTCCAGCGCGCGGGGCAGCGTCACTCCCATCACCAGGCTCGCGAACATCGTGCCCACCACGACGGCCTGGATGATGGTCCGCTCCGGCTCGTACCGGCTGGTCACCCAGACGGTGATCGTCCAGACCAGCCAGAGCACCAGGAAGAGCAGCAGGGTCCGGCTGACGCCGGCGGCCAGCGCCCAGCCGGTGGCCGGCAGGTCGGTGAAGAGCCGCTGGGACACCCGGGTCAGCGCGAAGACGAAGACCAGGTCGAAGAAGAGCTCCAGGAAGGTGGCCCGGCCGGACGTCGCCCGGGTACGCAGCAGGGCCATGCCGCGCTGCTCCGCCATCCGCGCTCCCCCGTACGCCGTCCCCGCCTCCAACGAGACGGCCGCCCGGTCGGTTGCGACCCATGGGCGGCCGGTCGGCGCGGCGCGGCCGGCGGCGGGTCAGCCCTTCCCGGCCTTCGCGGCCGCCTTCATCTGCTGCTTGAACTCGCGGACCCGGCGCAGCGAGTCGGGATCGGTCACGTCCGCCACCGACCGGTACGCGTCCGTGTCGCCGTAGCCGCCGGCCGCCTCCCGCCAGCCCTCCGGGGTGACGCCGAACCGCTTGCCGAGCAGCGCGACGAAGATCTGTGCCTTCTGCCGGCCGAAGCCGGGCAGCTCGCCGACCCGGCGCAGCAGGTCCCGGCCGTCGGCGGCCTCCGACCAGAGCCGGGCCGGGTCGCCGTCGTACCGCTCGACCAGCACCCGGCACACCTCCTGCACCCGGGCCGCCATGGCCTTGGGGAACCGGTGCAGCGCCGGCGGCTCGGCGAAGAGCGCGACCAGGGCCTCCGGGTCGTACCCGGCCAGCTCCCGGGCGTCCGGCTCGTGGCCCAGCCGCTGGGCCAGGACGTACGGCGAGGAGAACGCCTTCTCCATCGGCACCTGCTGGTCGAGCACCATGCCGAGGAGCAGCGCCAGCGGGCTGCGCGCCAGCAGCTCGTTGGCCTGCGGGTCGATGGGCAGCGAGAGCGTCATGCCCCCATCCTGCCGGGCGGGCCGCGGTCCGCGCCGCCGACTCCCCGCGGCACGGCCCGGTGGACCGGGTCGGGTCCACCGGGCCGGGTGCCGGCGGGTGGGTCAGTTGACGACGAAGAGCAGCCGGTTCGGCGAGCCGGAGCCGGGGTTGGTCACCTTGCCGGTGGTCGCGTTGGTGGTCAGGTAGCTGGCCACCTGCGCCGGGGTGTAGGACGGGTTGGCGCCGAGGACGAGTGCCGCCGCGCCGACCACGTGCGGGGTGGCCATCGAGGTGCCGCTGATCGTGTTGGTCGCGGTGTCGCTGGTACGCCAGGCGGACGTGATCGACGAGCCGGGCGCGAAGATGTCCACGCAGGAGCCGTAGTTCGAGTACGAGGCCCGGGCGTCGGTGCTGGTGGTGGCGCCGACGGTGATGGCCGAGGCGACCCGGGCCGGCGACGAGTTGCAGGCGTTGGCGCTGGAGTTGCCGGCGGCGATGCCGTACGTGACGCCGGAGCTGATCGAGTTGGCCACCGCGTTGTCCAGCGTGCTGCTGGCCCCGCCGCCCAGGCTCATGTTGGCCACCGCCGGCTTGACCGCGTTGGCGGTGACCCAGTTGACGCCGCTGATCACGCCGGAGGTGCTGCCGCTGCCGGAGCAGTTGAGCACCTTCACGGCGATCAGTCGCACGCCCTTGGCCACCCCGTACGTGCTGCCGCCGACGGTGCCCGCGACGTGGGTGCCGTGGCCGTTGCAGTCGGTGTTGTTGCTGTCCACGGTGTTCGTGCCCCAGGTGGCCCGGCCGCCGAACTGGCTGTGGGTGGTCCGGATGCCGGTGTCGATGATGTACGCCCGCACGTTGCTGGCCGTGTTCGGGTAGGTGTAGGTGCTGTTCAGCGGCAGGTTGCGCTGGTCGATCCGGTCCAGGCCCCAGGTGGCGCCGGTCTGGGTGCCCTGGGTGGTGACCACCCGGTCCTGCTCGACGTAGGCGACGGCCGGGTCGGCGGCGAGCCGGCGGGCCTGCCCCGGGGCCATCGTGGCGCGGTAGCCGGTGAGCGCGGCGCTCCACACGGTGCCGACGCTGCCGCCGTAGCGCTTGGCGAGGCCGGCGGCCCGGTCCGGCACGGCGGTGCGGGCGGCGAGGCTGTTCGCGGTGCCGACCGAGTCGGTCTTCAGCACCACCAGGTAGCTGCCGCTGATCGCGTCGGGTGCGGCGGCGTAGCGGATCTGCCCGGTCGGTGCGGCGAGGGCGGGGGTGGCGGCGGCGGCCGTGAGGGCCGCGGCGGCGGCCGTGACGGCGAACGCGCGCAGCACGCGACGCCGGGGAACGGACACGTGGGGCATCGTCTGGCTCCCTACCGGGCGCACCCGGGCTCGTGACCACGGGGCACCCATCGACGGATGTTGAGGCGATGATAGTCAGACATCGAAGTCCATGAAAGAGATGGTTGCCTATGTAGACCGGTCGCGGCACGGATCTCCCGGGTGCCGGCCGCCGGGACACCGGAGGGAGGCAGGATGACGAGGTGGACCGTGATGACATGCTGCTCTCCCCGGCCGGCGTCGAGGCGCTGCGGACCGCGCTGGGCCGGGCGCGCTACACCGCCAACGGCATCGCCGACCGGCTCGGCCCGCAGGCCACCGGCGGTGTGGCCCGCAACGACTTCCGCGCCGCGCTGCGCGCCACCGAGGACCGCGACCCCCTCGGGACGCTGATCCGGGTCTTCATCTGCGATCAGACCGAGCCGGCGGCGGTGGTGGCCGCCGCGCTCGCCCCGTTGACCGTCGACGAGGCGCTGGCCGGGGGCATCGTCGAGCGGCACGGCGACGGGCTGCGCGCCGGCGTGGACCTGGAGCCGTACGGCGACGAATGGTGGGTGCTCGCCGACGTGCCGGCCAGCGCCCGACCGGGCCGGCCGCTGCACGCCGAACACGTGCTCGGCATCGGCGGGGCCACCCAGACGCTGATCGGCGCGGCCGTCCGCCGGCCGGTACGCACCGCCCTCGACCTCGGCACCGGCTCCGGTGTGCAGGCCCTGCACCTGTCCACCCACGCCGACCGGGTGACCGCCACCGACGTCTCGGAACGGGCGCTGCGCTTCGCCGCCACCACCGCCGCGCTCAACGGGCAGGACTGGGAACTGCTGCGCGGGGACATGGTCGCCCCGGTGGCCGGCCGCCGGTTCGACCTGGTGGTCAGCAACCCGCCCTTCGTGGTCGGACCCGGCACCACCACCCACGTCTACCGGGACTCCGGCCGGGTCGGCGACGCGATCGGCGCCGAACTCGCCGCCGCCGCGCCGCACCTGCTCACCGAGGGCGGGACCATGCAGTACCTGGCCAACTGGGTGCACGTCACCGGCGAGGACTGGGCCGAGCGGGTCACCGGCTGGTTCGCCGGCACCGGGCTGGACGCCTGGGTGATCCAGCGGGAGGTGGCCGACCCGATGGCGTACGTCAACCTCTGGCTCACCGACGTCGGCGAGTCCGCCGATCCGCAGCGGATGGCCGCCTGGCTGGACTGGTTCGACGCGCACAAGGTCGAGGCGATCGGCTTCGGCATCGTCTCGCTGCGCCGCTCCGGCCACGACCAGCCGGTGCTCCGGGTGGAGGATCTGCGCCAGCGGGTGCAGCCGCCGCTGGGCGACCGGATCACCGAGTGGTTCGACCGGCAGGACTGGCTGCGCGACCAGGGCACCGAGGGGCTGCTGGCCGCCCGTTACCGCGCCGCCGACGGGCTCCAGCTGCGGCAGGAGGCCACCATGGGCGACGAGGGCTGGGCGGTGGACCGGCAGGTCCTCGCCATGCCGCGCGGCCTGCGCTGGTCCGAGGAGATCGACCCGCTGGTGCTCGCCCTGGTCGGCGGGGCGGACGGCCGGCTGCCGCTGCGCGACCAGCTCGCGCTGCTCGCCGCCGCGCACGACGTCACCCCCGACGAACTGGCCGAGGCGGCCGGGCCGATCGTGGCGCACCTGGTCGAGCGGGGCATCGTCGAGCCGGTGGCGGACTGATGCGGGCGGTGGTGCAGACCGTCAGCCGGGCCGCGGTGACCGTCGACGGCGAGGTGGTCGGCGAGATCACCGACGGGCTGCTGGTGCTGCTCGGCGTGACCCACTCCGACACCCCGCAGCTCGCGTCCACCATGGCCCGCAAGATTCACGAGCTGCGCATCCTGGACGACGAGCGCAGCGCCGCCGACACCGGCGCCGCCATCCTGGTGGTCAGCCAGTTCACCCTCTACGGCGACGCCCGCAAGGGCCGCCGCCCGACCTGGACCGCCGCCGCCCCGGCCGAGGTGGCCGAGCCGCTGGTCAACGCGCTGGTCGAGGCGCTGCGCGACCGGGGCGCCCCGGTGGAGACCGGCCGCTTCCGGGCGCACATGCTGGTGGAGAGCGTGAACGTCGGGCCGCGTACCGTGCTGCTCGAACTCTGACCACCGGCGGCGGCGACCGGCCCGGCCACCGCCGTGGCGGAGTCCCGCCACGGCGGTACTCCGCCGACGCCGGCCGTTCAGCGGGCCCGGCGGTGGCGGTAGAACCGTCGCATGTCACCGTCCTCACCCCCCACCCCGTCCCGCCGCACCCGGCGGCGCCTGCTCGCCGCCGCCGCGGCCGCCGGCCTGATCGCCGGCGGATTCACCGCGATACCGAGCCCCGCCGGGGCGGCCGGTTCGCCGGCCGCCCCGCAGACCCCCACCCGGGACCGGCACACCGTCACGCTGATCACCGGTGACGTGGTCACCGTGACCACCCTCGCCGACGGCCGGTCCACGGCCGACGTCGACCGGCCCGCCCAGGCCACCGGCGGCGTCCGCGTCCAGGAGAGCGGCGGCGACCTGTACGTGCTGCCCGACGAGGCGCTGCCGCTGCTGGGCAGCAACCGGCTGGACCGGCGGCTGTTCAACGTCACCGACCTGATCGAGATGGGGTACGACGACGCCCGCAGCGCCGCGCTGCCGCTGATCGCCACCTACCCGAGGACGAAGGCCCGCACGGCCCGCCCGGCCCCGCCCCGGGGCAGCCGGCAGGTACGCGACCTGCCCAGCGTCACCGGCACCGCGCTGGCCGCCGACAAGAAGCAGGCCCGCGCCTTCTGGTCCACCGTCGCGCCCGCCGCGGCCACCCGGTCGGGCGCCGCCCTCGGCGCCGGGCTGGACAAGCTGTGGCTGGACGGCCGGGTGACGGTCAACCTCAAGGAGAGCGTGCCGCAGGTCGGCGCGCCCGAGGCGTGGGCCGCCGGCTACGACGGCGCCGGGGTGACGGTCGCGGTGCTGGACACCGGGGTCGACGCCAGCCACCCCGACCTGGCCAGCCAGATCGAGGAGAAGGTCAGCTTCGTGCCCGGCGAGGACACCGCCGACGTCCACGGGCACGGCACCCACGTGGCCTCCACCATCGCCGGCACCGGAGCGGCCTCCGGGGGCGACTACACCGGCGTCGCGCCGGGCGCGGACCTGATCGTCGGCAAGGTGCTCAACAACGAGGGCTACGGCCAGGACTCCTGGATCCTCGCCGGCATGCAGTGGGCGGCCGAGTCCGGCGCCGACGTGATCAGCATGAGCCTCGGCGACGCGACCCTGACCGACGGCACCGACCCGATGGCGCTCGCGGTGGACAGCCTCTCCGCGCGGTACGGGACGCTGTTCGTGATCGCCTCCGGCAACGCCGGGCCGCAGTCCATCGGGTCGCCGGGCACCGCCGGCAGCGCGCTGACCGTCGGCGCGGTCGACAAGCAGGACGAGCTGGCCTGGTTCTCCAGCACCGGCCCGCTGACGGGCAGCGGGGGCCTGAAGCCCGACCTCACCGCGCCGGGCGTCGGCATCACCGCAGCCCGCTCGGGCAGCAGCGCGGGCTCCGGCAGGTACCAGAGCATGGACGGCACCTCGATGGCCACCCCGCACGTCTCGGGTGCCGCGGCGATCCTCGCCCAACGGCACCCGGACTGGTCCGGCCAGCAGCTCAAGGAGGCGCTGACGAGCAGCGCGAAGCGGCTCGCCGACAGCTACACCCCGTACCAGGTCGGCACCGGCCGGCTGGACGTGGCCGCCGCCGTGCGGAACACCGTACGCGCCACCGGCTCGGCCTTCTTCGGCAACTTCGAGTGGCCGCACGAGCCCACCGACGCCCCGGTCACCCGGCCGGTGACGTTCACCAACTCCGGCGCCGCGGCCGTCACCCTCGACCTGGCCGTCACCGGCGACGGGCCGTTCACGCCGGGCGCCTCCTCGGTGACCGTGCCGGCCGGCGCCAGCGTGGCCGTCCCGGTGACCGGCGACCCGCGCGGGACCGCCTACGGCGAGCTCACCGGCTACCTGGTCGGCACCGACCGGGCCACCGGCAAGGCGGTCACCCGCACCGCCCTCGCCCTGCTCAAGGAGGACGAGCGGTACGACCTGACGATCAAGCTGCGCGGGCGGGACGGCACGCCGGCCAACGCGACCGTCGTGGTGAAGAAGGCCGGGGAGTGGTACCCGTGGCAGTACGCGGTGAACGGCGAGCGGACCCTGCGCCTGCCGCCGGGGACGTACACCGTGGAGGCCGCGCTGGACGTCCCCGGCCGGCGTTCGGACGCGCTGGGCTTCGCCCTGCTGGTGGACCCGGAGACCGTGCTCGACCGCGCCGCCGAGGTGGTGCTGGACGCCAGTCGGGCCCGGCTGCTGGAGACCACCGCGCCGCAGCCCACCGAGGACCGGCAGCGCCGGCTCGACTTCGAGGTCCGCTACGCCGACGGCGACAGCTTCCGGGAGGCGTACCAGCTCCCGGTGAGCTACGACGACCTGTACGTGCTGCCGACCGAGAAGGTCACCCAGGGGTCGTTCACCATGGCGGCCCGCTGGCGCAAGGGCGAGCCGATGCTCCGCCTGACGGCCTCCGGCCGGCTGCCGATCGACGCCACCGTGCAGCCCGGCGCGACGCTCACCGCCGGCGCCGACACGCTGCGGCCGGTCTACGCCGGCACCGGCGGTCCCGACGAGTACGCCGGCCTCGCCGTCCAGGGTGGGATCGCCGTGGTGACCCGCAGCGACGCGGTCCCCGCGCCGGACCGGGCGGCGGCCGCGGCGGCCGCCGGCGCGAAGCTGCTGCTCGTCGTCAACGACGGTCCCGGCATCCTCAACGAATACGTCGGGGAGTCCCCGATCCCGGTCGCCACGGTGCACCGTGACGCCGGCGCGGAACTGATCAAGGTGGCGAAGGCCGGCGCGCCGAAGCTGACCGTCACCCGCACGCCGTACGCGAGCTACGTCTACGACCTCACCCAGGTCTGGCCCGGCCAGGTGCCGGACCGGGCGCTGAGCTACCGGCCGGGCCGCCACGACCTGGCCCGGGTCGACGCCCGCTACCACGCGGTCCGGGACACGCCCGGCGCCGGCTACCGGTACGACATGACGTTCAGCCCCGCCGTCGGCTTCCCGGAGTCCGAGTGGCACCCCGGCACCCGCACCGAGTGGGTCACCCCGGACGTGGTCTGGCACGAGGTGCACAGCCAGGGCACCTGGACCGACACGGCCTACTTCAACACCTACCGCCGGGGCACGACCACCGGGCTGGACTGGTTCGCGCCCGCCGTCCGGCCCGCCTTCAACCGGGCGTTCGGGGTGCGCAACAGCCGCTACCAGGACTACCTGACCTTGAACGTGCAGGCGTGGAGCCCGTCGGACGACGTGCTCGAGCACGGCGGCAACCTGGAGTGGGGTTCGGTGCCGACGTCACTCAAGCTCTACCAGGGCGACACGCTGCTGCACGAGAACCCGTACAACGCCGACCTGCAGTGGGCGGAGGTGCCGGCCGGCACGCTGCCGTACCGCCTGGTGCTGGACGCGTCGCGGCCCGCGCAGGAGTGGCGGCTGTCCACCCGTACGCACACCGAGTGGGACTTCGTCTCCGGCTCCAACCAGGCGGACACCTTCGTCCCGTTCGCGTTGCTCCAGCTCGACTACGCGCTGGAGACCGACCTGCGCGGCGACGTGCGGGCGGGCACCCGGCAGCCGATCAGCGTCACGGCGCGACCGCAGCCGGGCGGCAGCGGCACCGGCACGGTCACCTCGGTGGGGCTGGAGGTCTCCTACGACGACGGCGCCAGCTGGCAGCCGGTGACGCTGAGCCGGGGCGCCGGCGACCGGTGGTCCGGCTCGCTGGCCCTGCCGAAGCGGCCGGGCGGCTTCGTCTCGGTACGCGCCCAGGCGCGCACCGACGCCGGCTTCGGCATCCGGCAGGAACTCATCCGGGCGTACGGCCTGCGATGAGCAGCCCCGGTGGAGCCCCCGGACCGGCACCGTCCGGGGGCCCCACCTGGGTCTCGTCCCGCTCCAACCCCTGTTCAAGATCCATGGTTGTGGCCGATACTCTCCCTGCCGCGCGCGGAGGGAGGCAGCCACCGATGCTGGGCGTGCTGGGTCTGGGCCCCGACGACGAGGCGGTCTACGGTCTGCTGGTCCGGCGGGCCCAGGCGGACCCCGCCGCGCTCGCCGCCGCCCTGCGGATGCCGGTCGCCACGGTCCGCGCCGCACTGGCCCACCTGATCGCCGGCGGCCTGGTCAAGCACGGGCCGAACGACGAGTTCTCGGTGGCGCCGCCCGCCGTGGCGCTCGGCGCGTTGATCAGCGAGCAGCGCAGCGCCCTGCGCAGCGCCGAACTGGCCCTGGTCACGCTCGCCGAGGAGTACCGCGCGGCGACCGCGGGTCGGGCCATCGACGAGCTCATCGAGGTGGTCACCGGCCGCGACGCCGTCGGGCACCGGTTCGCGCAGGTGCAGCACGCCGCCCGGGCCGAGGTCCGGACCTTCGTGACCTCGCCCTTCATCGCCGTGCCGCCCGGCGAGAACCCGGTGGAGTCGGTGGCGGTCGCGCAGGGGGTGCGGTTCCGGGTGGTGATCGACCGGCCGACCCTCGCCGAGCCCGGGGTGATCGCCGAGACCCTCCAGTCCCTGCGCGACGGCGTCCAGGTCCGGGTCGTCGAGTCCCTACCGATCAAGCTGATCCTGGCCGACGCCGAGCTGGCGCTGGTGCCGATGACCGCCACGCCGGGCGGCGAGCCCGCCGCCGTGCTGCTGCACCGGACCGGACTGCTGACGGCCATGGACGCCCTGTTCGAGAACGTCTGGCGGCACGCCCACCCGCTCGACGCCGAGGCGCTGACCGGCGCGGCGGGCGACCACCCGGGCGGCGAGGACGCGGACGGCCTGACCGAGCTGGACCGCAAGGTCCTGGCGCTGCTGCTGGCCGGGCTCACCGACCAGGTCGTCGCGGCCCAGCTGGACCTCTCGCTGCGGACCCTGCAGCGGCGGCTGCGCCACCTGATGGACCTGGCCGGTGTGCAGACCCGGATGCAGCTGGGCTGGCACGCCGCCCGCCACCACTGGGCCTGACCGCCGCCACCGGCCTGACCGCCGCCACCGGCCGGGCCGCAGCCAGCCAACGGGCCGCAGCCAGCCAACGGGCCGCAGCCGGCCGCCGGGCCGCAGCCCGTGGGCCACGCCTCGCGACCGGTGGGCCACGGGCCGTGGCCCGTGGCCCACCGGCCACGGTCAGAAGAACAGGCCGCGGCGCTGCACCGACTGGCGGAGCCAGGCGTCGAGCTGGGCCGCCCAGTCGGTCCGGTCGGCCGTGGCGTGGTCGACGGTGAACCGGCCGAAGGCGTCGCGGCCCTCGGTGAACAGGCCGCCCCGCTTGTCCAGCTCCAGCACGACCTGCACCTGTTGCGGGTTCGTCACGAAGGTGACCTCGAGCTGGTTCATCGCCCGCGCGTACTGCGGCGCCGGGTAGAACTCGATCTCCTGGTAGAACGGCAGGCTCTGGTGCACGCCGTAGAGGTGGCCGCGCTCGACGTCGGCGCGGGCGAACCGGAAGCCCAGCCGCAGCAGCGCCTCCAGCAGCCGCTCCTGCGCCGGCAGCGGGTGCACCGCCACCGGGTCCAGGTCGCCCTTGTCGACCGCCCGGGCCACCTCCAGCTCGGTCCGCAGCCCCATCGTCATGCCGTGCAGGTGCTGGCCGTACAGGTCGGTCAGCGGGGTCTCCCAGGGCACGTCAAAACGGAACGGAACCTCGTAGCGCTGCCCCGGCTCCAGCCGGAACGCCCCGGTCACCTGCCGGCGGCCGAACTCCTGGGTGGTGTCGTACTCGGAGTCGCCGCTCTCCACCTCGACCCTGGTCACCAGCCCGAGTGCGACGTAGCTCACGTCGACCGGATGGTCCCCGCCGAGCACCTGGACCCGGCCTTCGAGCTGGCCGCCGGGCCGGCAGTTCGGGTTGGCCAGCACCGTCTCCACCGACGGACCGCCCACACCCATCGCCTGCATGAGCCGCTTGAAGACCACCGCGTCCTCCGATCGCTGTACGTGCCGGTCCGGATGGCCGGCCGCTGGCACGGTAACCGGATCGGGCAACCGGCAGCCGGCGTTCCGCCGCGATTGCTGTCGGGTCCCCGATCGCCTCACTCCCGTTTCACGCCCCGACCGCCAAGCTGTTCCTCACCGGCACCACCGCGCCGGTGCGCGGCACGGACTCCGGTACGCGGCACAAAGGACACGGGGAGAGACAGAGATGGCCCTGCAGATGATCGAGCACCAGACCCGCCCGGCTGCCACCATCGACGCCGAGCTCGGCTCCGACGCCCTCACCGACCTGGACGCCACCGACGAGCGCGGCGTCTCCACCGATCTGGTTCGGGCGTACCTCAACGGCATCGGGCGCACCAAGCTGCTGACCGCCGCACAGGAGGTCGAGCTCAGCAAGCGGATCGAGGCCGGCCTCTTCGCCGAGGAGAAGCTCTCCGCCTGCCGCCCGCTCTCCCCCGACCTGCGCGCCGACCTGGAGCTGATCGCCGCCGAGGGCCGCGCCGCCAAGGACCACCTGCTGGAGGCGAACCTGCGGCTGGTGGTCAGCATCGCCAAGCGCTACACCGGCCGTGGCATGGCCTTCCTCGACCTGATCCAGGAGGGCAACCTCGGCCTCATCCGCGCGGTCGAGAAGTTCGACTACACCAAGGGCTACAAGTTCTCCACCTACGCCACCTGGTGGATCCGCCAGGCCATCACCCGCGCCATGGCCGACCAGGCCCGCACCATCCGCATCCCGGTGCACATGGTCGAGCAGGTCAACCGGATGGTCCGGGTCCGCCGGGAGCTGTCGGTCACGCTGGGCCGGGAGCCCACGGTGGCCGAGGTGGCCCGGGCGCTGGAGATCCCCGAGTACCAGGTGATCGAGCTGATCTCGTACGACCGGGAACCGGTGAGCCTGGACCAGGCCGTCGGCGAGGACGGCGAGAGCGCGCTCGGTGACTTCGTCGCGGCGGTGGACCCGCGTCAGGAGCCGGGCGACGCCGCCGCCGACGGCGAGCTGCGCAACGAGGTGCGGATCGTGCTGGCCACCCTCTCCCAGCGGGAGCAGGCGGTGATCCGGCTGCGGTTCGGCCTGGACGACGGCCGGCAGCGCACCCTCGACGAGGTGGGCCGCGAGTTCGGCCTGTCCCGGGAGCGGATCCGGCAGATCGAAAAGATCACCCTGCTGAAGCTGCGCTCCCCGGAGCGGGCGAACCGCCTGGAGGCGTACGCCTGCTGAGCGCACCCGCAGGCCCAGACACCGGCCCCCGCCTCACAACCGGCGGGGGCCGGTGTCTGGGCGGGGCGCCTCGGCGCCGGTGCGGACGGTCGCGTGCAGCACCGCGAAGCCGTCCGGCCGGGCCAGCACCGGGTTGAGGGTGAGCGAGCGCACCCGGGGCTGCTCGTCGGCGAGCCGACCGACCCGCAGCAGCAGCTCCACCAGGGCCGCCCGGTCCACCGGGGCGGCACCCCGGTGCCCGCGCAGCAGCGGCGCGGCCCTCGGCTCGTCGACCAGCTCGGCGGCGTCCCGGTCGGTCAGCGGCACCGCCCGCCAGGCCCGGTCGCCGAGCAGCTCGGTCGCCACACCGCCGAGGCCAAAGCCGACCACCGGCCCGAACGCGGGGTCCTCCATCAGCTCCACCACGCAGGCCACGCCCGGCGGGACCATCGGCTGGACCAGGACGTCCGCGCCGAAGAGCGGGGCCATCTCGGCGTACGCGCGGCGCAGCGCGACCGGGTCGGCCAGGTCGAGCCGCACGGCACCGAGGTCGAGCCGGTGCCGCAGGCCCGGTGCGGCGGCCTTGAGCGCCACCGGCCAGCCGAGCCGCCCGGCCGCGGCGAGCGCCTCGTCGGCCGAGCCCGCCGGCACCGACTCCACCACGTCGATCCCGTACGCCCGCAGCAGCGCGGCCGGGTCGGCGCCGTCGGCCCGCAGCGCGGCCTGCCCGGCCGCCCGGTCCACCCGGTCCAGCTCGGGCAGCACGCCGGGCGGCCGGCGGAGCCAGTCGGCGTACCTGCTGACCCGGGCGAGGGCCCGGACGGCCTCCTCCACACTCGGGTACGCCGGCACCCCGGCGGGCACCCGACCGGCGAGGAAGGTCGCCACCACCGGCTTGCCGACCGCCGCCGCGTCGGGCAGCGCGGCGGTGAAGTCCGCCTCCGGATCGGTGAGCTGGCCGGGCAGCGGCGGCGCGAAGAGCGCCACCACCGCGTCCACCCGCTCGTCGGCAGCGGCGGCGGCGAGCGCGGCCGCGTACGCGGCGGCGCCGGCCCGGGGACCCACGTCGTTCGGGTAGCCGTCGGCGACGGTGAGGCCCTGGGCGGCGCAGGCGGTCGCGGCCAGCCCGGTCAGCGCCGACGAGTTGCCGACCACCGCCACCCGCCGGCCGGCCGGCAGCGGCTGGTGGGCCAGGAGCACGCCGACGTCGAGCAGCTCGGCGACGGTGTCCACCCGGATCACCCCGGACTGGGCGAAGAGCGCGCTGACCGCGACCGCGTCCAACGCCGGGGCGTCGCCGACCCCGGGCGGGCGGGCCAGCGACGCGAGGGCCACCACCGGCTTGTCCCGGCCGATCCGCCGGGCCAGCCGGGCGAACTTGCGCGGGTTGCCGAACGTCTCCAGGTAGAGCGTGATGACGTCGGTGCCCGGGTCGTCCTGCCAGTACTGGAGCAGGTCGTTGCCGGAGACGTCGGCGCGGTTGCCGGCCGAGACGAAGCTGGACAGGCCCAGCCCGCGCCGGGACGCCTCGGCGAGCAGGGCCACCCCGAACGCGCCGGACTGGCTGAACACGCCGACCCGGCCGGGGGCGGGCAGCACCGGGGCGAGGGTGGCGTTGAGGCGTACCTTGTCGTCGGTGTTGGCCACGCCGAGGCAGTTCGGGCCGACCACCCGCATCCCGGCCAGGTGCGCGGCGCGGACCAGGGCCCGCTGGTGGGCCGCGCCCGCCGGGCCGGCCTCGGCGAAGCCGGCCGAGATCACCACCAGGCCGTGCGCGCCGGCCCGCGCGGCGTCGGCGACCACGTCCATGGCCGCCTCGGGGGCGACGGCCACCACCGCCAGGTCGACGTCGATCCCGGCGTCGGCCGCCGACGGGTACGCGGGCAGCCCCGCCACGGTGGCCGCGCTCGGGTGCACGGGGACGATTCCGCCGGTGAACCCCCCGTCGCGCAGGTGCCCGAGCAGGGCCGCCCCGACGCCCTGACCGGTGGTGCTGGCCCCGTACACGGCGATGCCGCGCGGGGCGAGCAGCCGGGCGATCGAGCGGGCCTCGGTGCGATGCTCCCGGCCACGCTGCACCTCCAGGGTCGCCTCGGTGGGGGCGATCGGGAAGGTCAGGTGCACCACGCCGTCGGCGAACTGGCGCTGGACCTGGTAACCGAAGTCGGAGAAGACCCGCAGCATCGTCCCGTTGGCCGGGAGCACCTCGGCGACGAAGTGCACGATGCCGTACCGGCGGGCCGCGTCGGCCAGGTGCTCCAGCAGCACCGAGCCGATCCCCCGCCCCTGGTAGGCGTCCTCCACCACGAAGGCCACCTCGGCCTCCGGTGAGGCCGGGCCGAGCCGCTCGTAGCGGCCCACGGCGACGATCAGGTCGCCCGCCAGCACCACGAACGCCTCCCGGTCCCGGTGGTCGACGTTGACGAAGCGGTGCAGGTCCCGCTCGGGGATGCGCGGGTACGGCGAGAAGTAGCGCAGGTAGCGGGTGCGCTCGGAGAAGCGCGAGTGCATCGCCACGATGGCCGCCGCGTCGTCCGGGCGGATCGGTCGCAGCTGGACGGTCGTGCCGTCGCTGAGCAGCACGTCCACCGGTTGCTCGACAGTGGTCACCGGTCAGTCGCGGGGGTCGTGCGGATCGAGCCCGAGCAGCGGGAAGACGGCCCGGCGGGTGGCCGCCACGGCCCGCCCCACCGCGTCCGGCTCGCCGTTGGGTTGCCACGGCTCGTACGCCGGGTCCACGTCGTCGGTCATCCGCAGCGGGATCTCGTGCCCGGGCCGGCGCTTCGCGGCCAGTTCCCGCCAGCCCGGCGGGGTGAGGGTGGCCGGGTCGACCGGCTCGCCGGTGGCCACCGCGAGCAGGTGCGTCCACGCCCGGGGCACCACCTCGACCAGGGCGTACCCGCCACCGCCGGTGGCCACCCAGCGCCCCTCGCACAGCTCGTCGGCGAGCGCCCGCAGGGCCAGGTAGGTGGCGCGCTGCCCGTCGACGGAGAGGTGCAGGTCGGCCAGGGGGTCGAGCCGGTGCCCGTCGGCGCCGCACTGGGTGACCAGGATCTGCGGCCGGAACGCGCGCAGCACCGACGGCACGACGGCGTGGAAGGCGCGCTGCCAGCCGCCGTCGCCGATGCCCGGCGGGAGCGGCAGGTTCACCGCGCTGCCCTCGGCGCCCGGCCCGCCGGTCTCGTCCGGGAACCCGGTGCCGGGGAAGAGCGCCAGCGGGGTCTCGTGCAGGCTGACCGTGAGCACCCGGGGATCCCGGTAGAAGATCTCCTGCACCCCGTCGCCGTGGTGCACGTCGACGTCCACGTACGCGATCCGTTCCGCGCCGAGGTCGAGCAGGCGGGCGATGGCCACCGCCGGGTCGTTGTAGACGCAGAACCCGGAGGCGCGGGCCGGCATGGCGTGGTGCAGCCCGCCGGCCACGTTGACCGCCCGGCGGGCCTCGCCCCGCCACACCGCCTCGGCGGCGGCCACGCTCGCCCCGGCGATCAGCGCGCTGGCCTCGTGCATCCCGTCGAAGACCGGGTTGTCCGAGGTGCCCAGGCCGAAGCCGGCGAAGAGCGGGTCCCGGGGCGCGGCGCGTACCGCGTCCAGGTAGCGGGGGTCGTGCACCCGGGTCAGCAGCGCGTCGTCGGCGGGCTCCGGCTTCACCAGCCGCACCCCGGGCCGGTCGAGCACCCCGAGGTCGCGGGCGAGCGCCATGGTCAGCTCGACCCGGACCGGGTCCAGCGGATGGTCACCCATGTCGTAGGCGAGCAGGGCCTCGTCCCAGACCACCACGGTGTCGTCGGCCATACGGCCATGGTCGCACGCGCGCGCGCCGCACGCGCTGGTCAGGGCGGCGGTGTCGCGCCGGTGGCCACCGGCCGGTCCGGGTCGGCCACCCAGTTGCTCCACGACCCGACGTACAGGGCGGCGTCGGGGCGGCCGGCGAGGTGCAGGGCCAGCACGGCCTGCGCGGCGGTCACCCCGGAGCCGCAGTACGCCCCGACCGGTGTGTCCCGGGCCACCCCGGCGGCGGCGAACCGCTCGCGCAGCGCCGCGGCGGCGGGGAACCGGCCGTCGGTGACGTACTCCGGGGCGGGCAGGTTGACCGCCCCCGGCACGTGGCCGGCGACCGGGTCGACCGGCTCGGTCTCGCCCCGGTAGCGCGGGGCCGCCCGCACGTCCAGCAGCACCCCGGGGTCGGCGGCGGCCAGCCGGGCGGCCTCGGCGGCGTCGAGCACCGGCAGCGCGCCCGGTGCCACGGTGACGTCCCCCGGGGTCGGGCTGGGCGCCTCGGTGGAGACGGGCCGGCCGGCGGCGACCCAGGCCGGGAAGCCGCCGTGCAGCACCCGGACCGGCCGGTGACCCGCCCAGCGCAGCGTCCACCAGGCGCGGGCGGCGGCCATGCCGTCGCCGCCGTCGTACACCACCACGGGGTGACCGGCGCGGACGCCGGCGGACCGGAGCGCGGCCTGCAGGGCCGCCGGGTCGGGCAGCGGGTGCCGCCCGGCCGTGCCGGGCGGGCCGCACAGCTCGGTGTCGAGGTCGACGAAGACGGCGCCGGGCAGGTGCCCGGCGAGGTAGTCGTCCCGGCCGGGCGGCCCGGCCAGCCGCCAGCGCACGTCGAGCAGGACGGGCGGGTCGGCGTGGTCGAGTTCGGCGGCGAGCCGGTCGGGTTCGACCAGCAGGTCAGCGGTTCCGGACATGCGGTCCAGTCAACACCATCCGGGTAGCGACCTCGCGGTTCGGCGGCGGCCGATCGTCGCTGGTCCGGGGTAGCATCGATCGCTGGGAGGCCACTGATCGTGAAGCACGACCTTGTTGACACCACCGAGATGTACCTGCGCACCATCCTCGAGCTGGAAGAGGAGGGGGTGCCGCCGCTGCGGGCCCGGATCGCGGAGCGGCTCAAGCAGAGTGGCCCCACCGTCAGCCAGACCGTCGCCCGGATGGAGCGGGACGGCCTGCTCACCGTCGAGGGCGACCGGCACCTGACGCTCACCGGGCTGGGCCGCAGCTCCGCGGTCTCGGTGATGCGCAAGCACCGGCTGGCCGAGCTGCTGCTGGTCAACGTGATCGGGATGCCCTACGAGGAGGCCCACGAGGAGGCCTGCCGGTGGGAGCACGTGATGAGCGACGCGGTGGAGAAGCGGGTCTACGACCTGCTCAACCGCCCGACCCGCTCGCCGTACGGCAACCCGATCCCGGGGCTGGAGGAGCTGGGCGAGGCCGGGCAGCCGGAGACCGAGCCGGCGGAGGGCGAACGGAACCTGGCCTTCCCAGGGCTCTCCGGTCAGGTCGTGGTGCGGCGGATCTGCGAGAGCGTGCAGACCGACGCGGACGTCCTGCGCCAGTTGCACGCGGCCGGCGTCGACCCGGGCGCCACGGTCACCGTGGCCCAGGAGCGCGACGGGGTGTCCATCGACCGCTCCGGTGACCGGGTCCGGCTGCCCCGCGAGGTGGCCTCCCGGGTGTTCGTCGCCGCCCGCTGACCCGGCGGTTTCCGCCCGTTCGCGGGTCCGCGGTGCGGCGGCAGGCCCTGGAAGGCGACCCGCTCGCCGGCGCCGCGGGTCCGGCCGTTCGCTGATCCGGCGGTCAGAACTTGCGGGTGTCCAGCGCCTGGGCCAGGCCGACCAGCCGCGCCGCCATCTTCTCCGCCTGCGCCGCCGTCCCGCTGCGCGGGCCGGTCCACCGCAGAGTGATCAGCCGTCCCTCGGTGGCGAGCCAGCCCACCTCGGCCGCCGGGCCGGCCCGGCCCGCCTTCGGCAGGGTCTGCTTGTAGGCGATCTTTCCCAGCTTGGTGACCTTCTTCGCGCCCCGGGGCAGCACGTCCATGGTGAAGCCCGAGGTGTCGATCGAGGTGTCGGTGACGGTGAGGGTCAACTCCGGCAGCAGGGCGCGCTCGGCGCGTACCACGCAGGTGTGCGTGTCGCCCTTGTCCACCGCGGCGGCCACGTCGAACTTCCCGCCGGTGTGCTTGCTGATCACCGAGAAGTCGAGCAGCCGGCAGGCGCCGCCCGACGAGGCCGCCGCCATCTCGACCGTGGCCGGTTCCGCCGCCGGCACCGCCACCCGCGGGGCCTCCGCCGCACAGCCGGCGGTCAGCAGTACGGCGACAGCGGCGAGCCCGGTCCTGGCGTGCACGTGGGAGACCTCCGCGGTTGTCGGCGGGGGGCGCCCACCGGATGTCCGTCGGACACCGTACGGCCAACCCCGCCGGCGCGGAAGACCCGGGGCGTCAGTCGGTCACGTACGGGCAGTGACGGCAGCCGCGGCCGCAGCAGGTGCCCCGGCGGGCCAGGAATCCGGCGGTGAGCACGAACAGGCCGGTCGCCGGGTCGAGGTAGCCGGCCTCCCCGGCGGCGAGGGCGGCGGCGTGCGCGGCCAGGATCCGCGCCCGGTCGGGGTGCTCGGGCGACAGCCGGGACGGGTGCGGCTCGGTCAGCGGCCGATCCGCCAGGGGTCGTCGCTCTCCGGTCACCCGGCGAGTCTACGGAGACCGGCCCGGCCGGACGCCGAGCCCGGCCGGAGGCAGCATCCCCGCTGGCCGGACGACGTCGAGGGGATGTCGCCGACGGCTCAGCCGCGCCGGGCGAACGTCTCGGCGACCGCCGCCCGCTCCGCTCCCCCGGCCAGCAGCATCCGCAGCAGCACCTTCGCCTTGTACGGGTCGAGCAGCCCGCCCCAGATCAGGCCGCGCCGCGCCAGGTCGGTCTCCGAGCCGACCGCGCCGTAGGTATGCCGCAGCACCGACCCGGCGCCGGTGCGCGAGGTCAGCACCACCGGAATCCGTTCGGCGAGCGCGCCGAGCACCGGGGCGAACGGGGGCGGCACGTGCCCGACCCCGAAGCCGGCCACGACCAGCCCGTCGAGGCCGGCGGCGAGCCGGTCGAGCAGCGCCGGGTCGTCGTCGAGGGTGACGGTGTGCAGCGCCACCCGGGTGGCGGCGAGCCGGTCGGCGTCCACCGGTGGCAGCGGGCTGTGCCGGGACGGCCGGGTGAGCAGGCGTACCTCTCCCTCGATCACGTGGCCGAGCGGGCCGGCGTTCGGCGAGGCGAAGGTGGCCGTACTGGTGCTGTGGGTCTTGCGGACGAACCGGGCGGCGTGGACCTCGTCGTTGAGCGCGACCAGCACGCCGAGGTCCCGCGCGGCCGGCGCGGCGGCGACCCGGGCGGCGGCGAGCAGGTTCGCCGGGCCGTCCGGCCCGGCGAGGGTGGGGTTGCGCATGGCGCCGGTGAGCACCAGCGGCGCCGGGTGCGGCCAGACCAGGTCGGCCAGGAAGGCGGTCTCCTCCAGCGTGTCGGTGCCCTGGGTGACCACCGCGCCGGTCGCTCCGGCGGCCACCGCCGCGCCCGCCGCGTCGACCAGGTCCAGGATCTGCCGGTACGACAGGGCGGCGCTGGGCACCGCCTCGACGTCGCGCACGTCGAGCGGGATCTCGGCGAGCCCGGGTACGGCGGCGGTGAGGTCGGCGCCGCTGAGCCGGCTGACCACGCCCTGCGCCCCGGTCCCGGCCATGGCGATCGTGCCGCCGAGGGTGTAGAGGGCGATGCTCACGTGGTTCCTTCCGCCGGGCGACCTCAGCCGATCAGGAACCCTAGCCTCCGCGCCGCCCGGATCCCGGCCTGGCCCGGACCGGGCACGATCCGGCCCAAATTGTGGTGCCGGGCATCGGGTGTCGGGTTACCGTGCCGGGTCGCCGCATGATCTTCGAGGGACGGGCAGAGCAGTGCCGCAGCAGCTCACGCAGGACCGGACCACCGGCACGTCGCTCTGGCGGAGCCGGAACTTCCTGCTGCTGTGGAGCGGCCAGACGGTCAGCGAGGTCGGCACCCGGATCTCCGGGGTGGCGGTGCCGTTGTTGGCGGCGGACGTGCTCGACGCCACGGTTTTCCAGATCTCCCTGCTGACCGTTCTCGCCTGGCTGCCGTACCTGATCTTCTCGCTGCCGGCCGGGGTGCTGGCCGACCGGGTCGACCAGCGGCGGCTGATGATCGGCTGCGACCTGGGCCGGGCGGTGCTGCTGGCCTCGGTGCCGGTGGTCGCGCTGGCCGGTCACCTCAACCTGGCGTTCCTGTACGCCGTGGTCGGGCTCTCCGGGGTGCTGACCGTCGCCTTCACGGTGGCGTACCGGAGCACGCTGCCCCGGCTGGTGCCGGCCGACCGGCTGGTCGACGGCAACGCCAAGCTGGTCACCAGCCAGCAGGGCGCCGAGCTGGCCGGCCCGACGGTGAGCGGGGTGCTGATCGGGCTGGTCGGTGCGGCCCGGACGTTCGTCACCACCGGCCTCGCCTTCGTGGTGAGCGCGGTCACCCTGCTGCTCATCCGGACCGCCCCGGAGTCCGCACCGGCCGCCGGCGGCCGGGTGACCCTGCGGGCGGCGCTCGGCGAAGGGCTGGGATTCATCCGCCGGGAGCCGATCCTGGTGAAGCTCCTGGGCACCACCAGCGCGGCGAACTTCTTCGTGATGGCGGCCAGCTCCATCGAGGTGCCGTTCCTGCGCCGCGAACTGCACGCCGCGCCGGTGGTGGTCGGGCTGGTCTTCTCCGCCGGAGCGGTCGGCGGGGTGGTTGCCGGCGCCCTGGCCGCTCGGGTCGCCCGCCGGCTGGGCACCGCCCGGGTGATCTGGGTGGCGATGGCCGCGCCCGGTCCGCTCTACCTGCTCATCCCGCTGGCCCGTCCGGGGTGGGGCGTGCTGCTCTTCGCGGCCGGGTACGCGGCCTTCTCCGCGAACACGGTGCTGTTCAACGTGGCGGCCGTCTCCTACCGGCAGCGGGTCACCCCGGCCGGGCTGCTCGGCCGGGTGAACGCCGCTTTCCTGTGGATCTGCTACGGGGTCATCCCGCTCGGTGCCCTGCTCGGCGGCGCGCTCGCCAGTCACCTCGGGCTGCGTACGGCGCTGCTGGTCTGCGTGCTCGGCATGTGGAGTGCCGCGTTGTTCGTGGTCTGTTCGCCGCTGCGCCGGATGCGGGACTTCGCCGCCGGCTGAGAACAGGCAAGATTTTTCCGCACCGCTGTCGAATCCGGCCCGACCCGTCCGTCGGTGAGGCAGAAGAGGGAAACGACAACCGCAAGGAGAATCCGATGGCCCAGTACGCAGTCCTCGTCTACTCGCCCGCGCCCGCCGACCCGATGCAGCTGACCCCGGACTACGTGGCCCTGCTGGAGCGGTACGGGGACCAGGTCGCCGAGCTGGGCGGGCAGATCGTCACCGGCTTCGCGCTGCAGCCGAGCACCACCGCCACGGCGATCCGCGGCGACGTGGTCACCGACGGCCCGTTCATCGAGGCCAAGGAGGTCGTCGCCGGGTTCTTCATCCTGGAGGCGCCGGACCTGGACGTGGCCCTGAAGATCGCCAAGGCGAACCCGGCCACCATCGACGGCGGGGTCGAGGTCCGGCCGCTCTTCCAGCCGCCGGCCGAGTGAGCGACCCCGCCCCCGAACCCGGCGTGACCGCCGAACGCGGCGTGGCCGCCGAGCGGGCCGTCGCCGCCGAGCGGGCCGTGGCGGACGCGCACCGTCGCGAGTGGGCCTTCGTGCTCGCCGCGACGGCGCGCGTCGCCGGTGACCTCGACGTCGCCGAGGAGTGCGTGCAGGACGCGTACCTGGCCGCGCTCGCGGCGTGGGCGCGCGACGGCGTACCCGACAAGCCCGCCGCCTGGTTGACCGCCACGGCCAAGCGCAAGGCCCTCGACGTGCTGCGCCGCGACAAGGTGTTCCGGTCGAAGATGCCGCTGCTGGTCGAGCCGGTGACGGTCGAGGTGCCGGTCGAGCCCGGCGAGGACTCGGTGCCCGACGACCGGCTGCGCCTGGTGTTCACCTGCTGCCACCCGGCGCTGGCCCGGGATGCCCAGGTGGCGCTGACCCTGCGGCTGGTCTGCGGGGTGAGCACGGGTGACATCGCCCGGGCGTTCCTGGTCTCCGAGACGACCATGGCCGCCCGGGTCACCCGGGCCAAGAAGAAGATCGCCGCGGCCCGGATCCCGTACCGGGTGCCGGAGGCCGCCGAGCTGCCCGAACGGCTCGACGCCGTGCTCACCGTGATCCACCTGCTCTACACCACCGGCCACACCGCGCCGACCGGTGCCGACCTGGTCCGCGTCGACCTGGTCGAACGGGCGGTGCACCTGACCCGGATGCTGCTGGCCCTGATGCCCGACGAGCCCGAGGTACGCGGGCTGCTGGCGCTGCTGCTGCTCACCGACGCCCGCCGGGCCACCCGCACCGACGAGGCCGGGCGGCTGCTGGTGCTGGCGGATCAGGACCGGTCGCGCTGGGACCGGGCCGCCATCGTCGAGGGCAACGACCTGGTGCTGGGCGCGTTCCGGACCGGTCGGGTCGGCCGGTACGCCCTCCAGGCCGCCATCGCCTCGCTGCACGCGGTCGCCCCCAGCTACGCCGCGACCGATTGGCCACAGATCGTCCGCCTCTACGACGAGCTGCGGAAACGCTGGCCGTCGCCGGTGGTCGCGCTGAACCGAGCGGTGGCGGTGTCGATGGTGGACGGCCCGGCGGCGGCCCTCGCCGAGGTCGACGCCCTGGCGGCCGACCCCCGGCTGGCCGGCTACCACTACCTCCCGGCGATCCGCGCCGACCTGCTGCGCCGCCTCGACCGGCCGGCGGAGGCGGCGACGGCATACCGGGCGGCGCTGGATCTGGTGGACAACGAGGCCGAACGCGACTTCCTCACCGCCCGCCTCAGCGAGGTCACCGCCGCCGGTTGATCATGACGGTGTTGTTCGCCGGACCGCGTCGGGGTCGAGGGGCAGGGGCGGCCCGAACCAGGTGATCGCCTGGCCGTGGCCGCGGGTCCAGGCCAGCGGCGTCCCGTCCAGCGCGAGCACGTTGTGGTGGGCGTCGCCGGGCGGGGCCGGCAGTCCGTCGTGGGCCAGCACGTCCGGGGCCTCGTTCGCGATCCAGTGCCCGGCCAGCCCGCGGACCACCTCGACGAACTCGTCGCGCCGCGGCTTCGGCACCTGGTAGAGCACCGAGGTGTGGAACACCACCAGGGTGGCGTCGGGCGGCGCCTGCGCGGCCAGCGCCGGCAGGTCGTCGACGAGGTCACCCCGGACGAGCAGCGGCGGATCGGTCGCGGCCACGGCGGCGGCCGCCCGCAGCCGGTCGCGCCGGTGCGCGTGCTCCGGCCAGATCAGCGCGTCCAGCCAGGCGACGTCGGCCGGATCGGTGACGTCGAGCGGGTTCAGGTCGAGCCCGGCCCGCCACACCACCTCGGGCCGGCGCTGCGGTGGGGCGGCGCCGTCGAGCACGCAGTCGAGCACCGGAGCGCCGTCGAGCAGGTGGTCGCCGTAGCGGTAGCCGTACCGGTCGGGGTAGAGGCAGAGGCCGGCGGAGGCGCCGACCTCCAGCAGGGCGAGCGGCTGCGGCAGCGACGCCAGCACCGGCAGGAGTACGGCACACCGCCCGGCCTCGTTGGTCTGGGTCGCCCGGACCCGCATCTCCGCCTCGATCGCCGGCCAGGTGGCGACCACGAAGTCGTGGAACGCCGCCGGGTCCTCGACCGGGCCGCCGAGCAGTCGGACCACCCCGAAGAGCAGGTTGGGCTGCCGCTTGGCCGGCGGCAGCGCGCCGAGCCGGGCGAGCACCTCGGCGTCCCCGGCGACCGCCAGCGCCAACCGCTCGTACGTCGGTGACACGCCGCGAACCTCCCGGGCGGCGAACCGGGCGTACGCCTCGACTGTCGACATGCCCCGAGCATCCCAGCCCGCCACCGACACCGACCGCCCTCGGCGTGGTGACCTTCATCGCGCCTCGACATCCCTCGCCTGCCATGCCCCACCCCGCACACCCCGGCGCCCGCGCCTGCCGCGCCCGCCCACCGCCCACACCCCGCGCCCACACCCCGCGCCGCACCCGCGCCCCGCGCCCGAGCCCGAGCCCGAGCCCGAGCCCGGAGATCTTGGTAGGAAACGGCCCCTCTAGGGGCCATTTGCTACCAAGATCTACTCCGGCTCCGCCATGTGGACGGCACTTCTCAATTTGCGGGAGATAGATGAGCGGGGCAGGTGCATGCTCCGGTTGCCTTCGAGACGCCACTCCGGGCTGCATCGAGACGCCGGCACGGTACCTGGCGACGCCGAGGACACCGGGCCCGGTACGTGGCGACGCCGTGGACACCGGGCCCGACGCGTGGCGACGTCAGACCCGGGGGTTGCGTGGAGTGGCGGGCGCGCCTGGCGGGAGAGGTCAGGCCCGGTTCGGGAGGGTCGGGCGCGGTGGGAGGCCAGCCCGATGAGAGAGGCCAGGCACGGTAGGAGGCCAGCCGGATGGGAGGGGTCAGGCTCGGTTGGGGTGGCGGGCGGTGGCCACGGTGCGGCGGGCGTCCCGCCAGGCGATCAGGGCGGTACGGATCCGCGGCGACGAGACGTCCTCCCCTCGGCGTCGGGCGCGTAACTGGTCGACCAGCCAGGCCGGGGCGTGCGCCTGCTCGACGGCCCGGGACTTGCTGAGCAGGTCACCGTGCCGCAGCGCGTGCCGGCCCCGTGCCATCGAGGTGAGCCCGAGGTCGGCCAGCGCCGGGTCCAGCCAGAGCCACGGGCGTCGGGCCGCCCAGGCCCAGTAGCCGGTCAGCTCGGCGCGCGCGGCGGCCCGTACGTCGTCGTCGCTCATCGGCGGCAGGACGTCGCGGGGCGGGCGGCCGAAGACGGCGTACCCGTGCCGTACCAGCTCCGCCCGCGTGATCCCGGAGAGGATGCGCCGCACGAGCAGGCCGTGCGTCCAGGTTGGATGCCGGAGCTGAACGTCGGCGACAGTCGCGCCGTCGACGTACACACAGCCCAGCTTGAGCCCCGCGCCGGCCCCCGCGTCGACGCGGCGGTGCAGGGCGGCGAGGGCGTCCTGTCGGGGCGCGTCGACCGGGCCGTCGGTCAGCGCCACCAGGTCGAGGTCGCTGACGCCGGGACGGTGGTCGCCGGTGGCCAGCGACCCGGCGACCAGGAGGTCGGTGACCCAGCCGAGCGCGGCCAACTCCCGGCCGAACTCCGGCACGACGGGCGGCGCGGTCACCATGCCGGCAGTCTATGAACGCTCCTGCGGATTCCGCCGACCCGAGGCTGCCGCCGGGTGCCGGCGCCGACCCGCCCTCGGCGGGACTTGTCGACGCGGACAGCCGGTTACCCTCGTGACCATGATCGAAAAGGTGAGGGTCGCGGTCGTCGGGGTCGGCAACAACACCTCCGCGCTCGTACAGGGAATCGCCTTCTATCGGGCGACCGGCAGCCTGGTGGGCATCCACCGCCCCGAGATAGCGGGGCTGGGCGTGGCCGACGTCGAGGTCGTCGCGGCGTTCGCCCGCTCCGACGGCAAGATGGGCCGGGACCTGCACGAGGCGATCTTCGTACCGCCCAACAACTTTCCCCGCCTCGACGTCGACCTGCCGCCGTCCGGGGTGCTGGTGCGGCGCGGCCTCGTGGACTCGACGGAGGTCGAGCGGGTGGCGGAGGCCCTGACCGGGGCGGAGGTGCTGTTGTACTCGGCGCCGAGCGGCCGGCCGGACACCGCCCGGGCGTACGCGGAGGCGGCGCTGGCCGCGGGGGTGGCCTTCGTCAACACCACCTCGGACCCGGTCGCCCGGGACCCGTCCCTGCTCCGGCGGTTCACGGATGCCGGCCTGCCGCTGCTCGGCGACGACCTGGCCAGCCAGTTCGGCACGTCCGTGGTGCACCACGCGTTGCTACGCCTGCTCCAGGAACGCGGGGTCACGCTGACCAGTTCCTATCAGGTCAACCTGGGCGGTACGGAGGACTTCCGCAACCTGGTGGAGAACCCCAACACCAAGGGGCAGTCCAAACTGAACGCTCTCGGGACCGACCAGGTTCAGGTCGCTCCCCTCGGCTACCTTCCGCACCTGCGGTCGCAGAAGATCGCCCACATCAACATCGAGGCGCAGGGGTGGGGCGGCACGGCGGTGAGCCTGGACCTGCGGCTGAAGGTGCACGACCCGAGTGGCGCCGCGGGGGTCAACATCGACCTGCTCCGGATCGCCGCCAGCGCGCTGCGCGCGGGCCGCGGCGGCTACCCGCCGGAGGTCGCGTCGCTCCTGAAGTCCCCACCCGGCACGGCGATCTGAGCCGCATGCCGGCAGCCTAGGAACGCTCCCGTGGTTTCCGCCGAGCCGAGATCTCCGCCAGGTGCTGGCGCTGGTGCAGTCGCACCATCTCGTCCCAGACCTCCTGGTCGTAGTCCGGGTCCGGCGGGATCCACTTGTGTGACCCGTCGCTGTAGTGGAACCGCTCGTCGCCGCGCCGGATGATGCTCACCGGACCCATCCCAGGAACCGTCGGTGCAGCAGCCCGGCCGGCACCCAGGTCAGATCCTCAGCCGCCCACACCAGGTAGGAACCCATGTAGAGGGCCAGCGAGACCGGCGTGCCCGCGAACTCCGCCCGCAGCTCGTCGCGCCGGGTCGCGCAGGGCCACGGACCGCCGCAGCCGCCGCAGGTCCACACCGGCAGGACCGGGCCGTGCGTGGTCACGCCAGGCCGTCCAGGAAGCGCCGGGTGGCGACGCGAGCATGCCAGCGGCAGGCCCATTCGGCCTGATAACAGGGGTACGGAGCCAGCCGCGCCCACCACCACCGGCAGCCGACGCAGAGGCCGTCGACGCCGGGCAGGTGCACGGACAGGACCTGCTCGGCCTGACCCTCGATCACGCCTGCTCCTCCCCCGGCCAGTGGCCGCGTCGGATCGGGATGCGGTGCCGGGCGCGGCAGGGCAACTCCGCGCCGCACCGGCAGGTCCGGCGCCACAGCCGCCACGACCACACCGGACGGTGCCGGCGGGCCAGCGTCAGCGCGGCCGCAAGCAGGTAGTCGTCGTACGACACCCGCTTCGGCATCCGTTCTCCCTTCCATCCCCTACTTCGCATCCCCACGCAGGGGTTGACGATCTGTAAGTGACGATTGTACAGGGGAGGACGCCCTTACGTTCAAGCCGTGAAGCGACCACGCTTGTACGGACCCGGCGAGTTGGCCTCGGTGTTCGGCGTGTCGCGGCAGCGGGTCCTGCAAATCACCCGCAGACCGGGCTTTCCCGAGCCCATCGCCCGTTTGATCGGGATGACCGTCTGGGACGCCGACGAGGTGGACGAATGGGCGCGGCACAACCGACCGCCCCGCCCGACTGACGGCGCCGAGGACCGCTGACCGGGACCTCCACAAGCGGAGATACGACGAGCCCCTGCCCGGTCGGGCAGGGGCTCACTCACTCTTGGCTAGCGTCCCGAGGACCTTCTCATACGCTCTTCGCAGACCCTCGTTCTGCTGTTACCGGGAGCTGCCCCGACCCCACTCAGGGGTCGGGGCAGCTTTACCTGTGACGTCAGCTGCAGCCGCTGGTGGAGCCGCAGCCCTCACAGACGTAGCAGCTACCGGCCGGCCGCATCTTCGTACCGCAGGTGAAGCAGAGCGGCGCGTCCGCGGCCTTGCCGATCACGGCCTCCAGCAGTTCGGTGCTGGAACCCACCGACGGCGCCGGCTTGACGGCGGCCACCTCGGCGACCTCCTGCTTGGGCTGGGCGACCGCCTTCGGCTCGGGCGCTTCGACCGGGGCGGAGGCGGCCATCGCGGTGAGGTCCGCACCGCTCGCCTCCGCCTCCGCCTCGGCCGCGAGCTGGGCGGCCCGCTCCTTGGCGGTGAAGATGCCCAGCTCCGCGCGGCGCTCGTACGGCAGGAAGTCCAGGGCCAGGCGACGGAAGATGTAGTCCATCACCGAGGCCGCCATCCGCACGTCCGGGTCGTCGGTCATGCCGGCCGGCTCGAAGCGCATGTTGGTGAACTTGCTGACGTACGTCTCCAGCGGGACGCCGTACTGGAGACCGATGGAGATGGCCACCGAGAAGGCGTCCATCACGCCGGCCAGGGTCGAGCCCTGCTTCGACATCTTGAGGAAGACCTCGCCGAGACCGTCGTCCGGGTAGGACGAGGCGGTGAGGTAGCCCTCGGCGCCGCCGACCGAGAAGGAGATGGTCTCCGACGGGCGCTTCTTCGGCAGCCGCTTGCGCACCGGCCGGTACTCGACGACCTTCTCCACGACCTTCTCGGCCGCGGCGGCCGGGGCCTGGGTCTCGGCGGTGGCCTTGTTCGGCTTGGCCACCGACAGCGGCTGGCCGACCTTGCAGTTGTCCCGGTAGATCGCCAGGGCCTTGAGGCCGAGCTTCCAGCCCTCGAAGTAGATCTTCTCGACGTCCTCGACGGTCGCCTGCTCCGGCATGTTGACCGTCTTGGAGATGGCGCCGGAGATGAACGGCTGGACCGCCGCCATCATCCGCACGTGCCCCATCGGCGCGATCGAGCGCTCGCCCATGGCGCAGTCGAAGACCGGGTAGTGCTCCGGCTTCAGGCCCGGGGCGTCCACCACGTGGCCGTGGTCGGCGATGTGCTCGACGATCGCCTCGACCTGCTCCTCGGGGTAGCCGAGGCTACGCAGGGCGCGCGGCACGGTCTGGTTGACGATCTGCATCGAGCCGCCGCCGACCAGCTTCTTGAACTTGACCAGGGCCAGGTCCGGCTCGACACCGGTGGTGTCGCAGTCCATCATCAGGCCGATGGTGCCGGTCGGGGCGAGCACGCTGGCCTGCGAGTTCCGCCAGCCGAACTTGTCACCGACCTTGTTGCCGAGGGTCCACTGCTTGGTGGCCTCGCGCTGGATGGCGGTGGCCACCGTGCCGGTCGGCTTGATCGTGTCGTTGGCGGCGGCGTGCTTGCGCATGACCCGCTTGTGCCCCTCGGCGTTGCGGGCGTAGCCGTCGTACGCGCCAACGATGCCGGCCAGCTCGGCCGAGCGGCGGTACGCGGTGCCGGTCATCAGCGAGGTGATCGACGCGGCGACCTCCCGGCCCTGCGCCGAGTCGTACGGCAGGCCGGAGGCCATCAGCAGCGCGCCCAGGTTGGCGTACCCGATGCCGAGCTGCCGGTAGGCGCGGGTGGTCTCGCCGATCTTCTCGGTCGGGAAGTCGGCGAAGCAGATCGAGATGTCCATCGCGGTGATGACGAACTCGACCGACTTGACGAACTTCTCCACCTCGAAGCCGCCGTCGGCACGCATGAACTTCATCAGGTTCAGCGAGGCCAGGTTGCACGAGGAGTTGTCCAGGTGCAGGTACTCCGAGCACGGGTTCGACGCGGTGATCCGCCCGGTCTCCGGGCAGGTGTGCCAGTCGTTGATCGTGTCGTCGTACTGCAGGCCGGGGTCGGCGCACTCCCAGGCGGCCTGGGCGATGCTCCGGAACAGGTTCTTGGCGTCGATCGTCTCGATGACCTGGCCGTCGAGCCGGCCGCGCAGGTCGAAGCCGCCGCCGTTCTCCACCGCGGTCATGAACTCGTCGGAGACGCGGACCGAGTTGTTGGCGTTCTGGTACTGCACGCTGACGATGTCCGCGCCGCCCAGGTCCATGTCGAACCCGGCGTCGCGCAGCGCGCGGATCTTGTCCTCCTCGCGCGCCTTGGTGACCACGAACTCCTGGATGTCCGGGTGGTCCACGTCGAGGATGACCATCTTCGCCGCGCGCCGGGTGGCCCCGCCGGACTTGATGGTGCCGGCGGAGGCGTCGGCGCCGCGCATGAAGCTGACCGGGCCGGAGGCGTTGCCGCCGGAGGAGAGCAGCTCCCGGGAGGAGCGGATCCGGGACAGGTTGACGCCGGAGCCGGAGCCGCCCTTGAAGATCAGCCCCTCCTCCTTGTACCAGTCGAGGATCGAGTCCATGGAGTCGTCGACGGCCAGGATGAAGCAGGCGCTGACCTGCTGCGGCGACGGCGTGCCGACGTTGAACCAGACCGGCGAGTTGAAGCTGAACACCTGGTGCAGCAGCATCCAGGTCAGCTCGTGGGCGAACACCTCGGCGTCGGCCGAGGTGGCGAAGTAGCCGTACTCCTCGCCGGCGGTGCGGTAGGTGTCGACCACCCGGTCGATGAGCTGCTTGAGCGACCACTCCCGCTCCGGGGTCCCCACCGCGCCCCGGAAGTACTTGGTGGTCACGATGTTGGCCGCGTTGACCGACCAGGACTCGGGGAACTCCACCCCGCGCTGCTCGAAGTTGATCGAGCCGTCCCGCCAGTTCGTCATGACGACGTCGCGGCGCTCCCAGGCGACCTCGTCGTAGGGGTGCACCCCCTCGGTCGTCCAGACCCGCTCGATCTTCAGCCCGGCCCCGGCCTTGTTCCGTGACTTGCTGGTCGTCACGCCCTCGCCCCCCTCGTCAGCGCGGTCACCCACCGCGCATCGTCAACTGTCAGAAATCCGCAGAAACTCAGCTTGTCCGGCCGGCCTCGGCCGGCTCCGCCCCGGCGCCCTCCCGGGCCCGCGCGGCGGCCCGCAGCGTCTCGATCTCGCGCTCGAAGTCGGCGAGCGAGTCGAAGGACCGGTAGACGCTGGCGAACCGCAGGTAGGCCACCTCGTCCAGGTCGCGCAGCGGGCCCAGGATGGCCAGCCCGACCTCGTGGCTGGGGATCTCGGCGGCCCCCTTGGCCCGGACGGTCTCCTCGACCTTCTGCGCCAGCAGCGCGATCGAGTCGTCGTCGACCGGCCGGCCCTGGCACGCCTTGCGCACCCCGCCGATGATCTTCGTGCGGCTGAACGGCTCGGTCACCCCGCTGCGCTTGACCACCGCGAGCACCGCCTCCTCGACGGTGGTGAACCGCTTGCCGCACTCCGGGCAGGACCGCCGCCGCCGGATGAGCTGGCCGTCGTCGGCCTCCCGCGAGTCGACCACCCGGGAGTCGGCGTGCCGGCAGTACGGACAGCGCATCGCCTGACCTCCTTCTTCGCTCGCGAGCCACACCGGGCCGCCTCCGGGCACGCGGGACCGCGGCGGTGCCATCTCTCGATGACCCCCGCCGGATCGGCGTACGGGAGTGCGGTCGGTAACCGGACCCAACCTGTAGGCGACTTACGCCCGTGTAACCACTACATCTAGGGGTCGACCGTATGCCGTCGCACTAGCGAGGTCAAGTTGGTCGGCGTGTCCGGCGCGTCATCAGAATCACGCGCCGGGACGCCGGGTCGCCGACCTCACCGAGGAGCCCAACGGCCGGCCGCCGCCGGGGTCACGGGAGCCGACGATAGAACATGCGTACGAGAGCGACGTACCATTTACCAGAACAGGCGTTCGGAAATCCAGGATTTCGGTGCGACACGCCGACAACAGGTCGTACAGATGTTTGAAAATGACCGATCTCACCTATACGGTCAACAACGACCGGGCGGGACGGATTCCGTCCGACCGGTCGGCAGCGCACCTGAGCACGCACCACGAGCCGACGAGGCACCCAGCGCCGACCAGGGAGGACGGACGTGACCGAGGACCGGGCCAGCCGGCAGAAGAACCCGCAGTCGATCGACGGGGCGGGTCCGCCGGCGACCCGTCGACCCCGCACCGCGCGCAGCCGGGCCGCCCAGCCCGGCGTGCGACCGGTCACGCCGGTGGTCAGCAGCTTCCCCGACCCGGTGACGGTCGACCTCACCGCGCGGCAGCGCCGGATCCTGGAGTTCATCCGCACCTGGGTGGAGCGCCACGGCTACCCGCCGAGCGTGCGTGAGATCGGCGAGGCGGTCGGCCTGGTCTCCCCGTCCAGCGTCGCCTACCAGCTCAAGGAGCTGGAGAAGAAGGGCTTCCTGCGCCGCGACCCGAACCGGCCGCGCGCGGTGGACGTCCGCTCCCCCGGCGACGTCGACGACGAGGCGGCCCGCGCCCAGCGGCCCACCCCGGCGTACGTGCCGATGCTCGGCCGGATCGCCGCCGGTGGCCCGATCCTCGCCGAGCAGGCCGTGGAGGACATCTTCCCGCTCCCCCGCGAGCTGGTGGGCGAGGGTGAGGTCTTCATGCTCCAGGTCAAGGGTGACTCGATGCTCGACGCCGCGATCTGCGACGGCGACTGGGTGGTGGTCCGCCAGCAGCCGACCGCCGAGGCCGGCGACATCGTGGCCGCCATGCTCGACGGCGAGGCGACCGTGAAGACCTACCGGCGGCGCGACGGGCACGTCTGGCTGATGCCGCAGAACCCGGCCTTCGACCCGATCCCCGGTGACGACGCCACCATCATGGGTCGCGTGGTCGCCGTGCTCCGCCGGATCTGACGACCCGAAAAAAGGGGTGACCGCCGGGCCGGCGGTCACCCCTTTTTCGTCGTCTCAGTAGCGGTCGCCCCGGTACTCCCGGCCGCCGGAGACCTGGCCGTACTGGCCCCGGTCGCCGTAGCCACCGTCGCGCCGGCCACCGCGCGGATCCCGGTAGTCCGGTTCGCGGCGCGGCGGCTCACCCCGGCCCCCGCCGTAGCCGCCGCCACCCTGCTGGCCGCCGCCGTAACCGCCGCCCGGGCGACCGCCGCCCTGCTGGGGCCCGCCCGGTGGGCGGCCACCGCCGTACACCCCGCCGCCACGGCCGCCGCCGGGCTGCCCGCCGTAGACCCCGCCGCCGGGCCGGCCGCCGTTGGCCGGCGCACCGCCGTAGACCCCGCCCTGGCCGCCGTAGACCCCGCCGCGGGGCGGGACGTCGGGCCGGTTGACCGGCGGCGCGAAGCCGGGATTGACCGGGAAGTCGTCGTCGCGCTGGTCGGTCGGCTCGGCGCGCGGCGCCGGCTTGCGCCGGGCCCGCAGGATGCCGAAGATGCCCGCGCCGACCAGGAGCGCGCCGAGCACGCCGACGGCCGCGATGAGGTACGTGATCTCGTCGAGGCTGAGCCCCTCGATCCAGGACTTCTCGGCGGCCGGCTTCGGGCCGCCCTTGCCCACGTTGGGCAGCGCCTCGACGCCGGTGGTGGCCGGCGTGTAGCTCAGGATGTCGATCGGGTCGCTGTCGTCCAGCTGGCCGCCGTCGGAGACCGTGACGAAGGACTTGCCGTCCGGCGTGTAGGCGATGGCCTCACCGAACGGGTCCGCGAGCGGGGTGACCCGGGGCTTGCCGGAGGTCAGCGCGGCGACGATGTTGCCGCCGGTCACGTCGAACTCGAAGGCGTCGGCGTAGGTGCGCAGCACCACCTTGCTGCCATCGAGCGAGCGGGCCGCGCCGGTGATCAGCAGCCGGCCGGGCGAGCCCAGCTTGTTGTCGGTGTTGGTCTTGGGGAGGGCGACCTCGCCGACCTTCTTCATCGGGACCGGCACGGGATCGCCGCCGGTCTTCAGCTTCGCCGTCGGGGTGAAGATCTCCGACTTGCCGGACAGCTCCTTGGTGATCACCAGCGGCAGGTTGTCGTTGCCGACCAGCAGCGCCTCGGCGTCGTGCGGCTCGTTGCCCGGGTAGGTCAGCCGGTGCAGCACCGGCTTCCTGGACCCGTTCAGCGGCATCGTCCAGACCGCGACCCGGTCCCGCCGGGTCTTGCTCTCGACGTTGTCACCGGTGTCGGCGATCCAGAGCGTCTTCTTGTCCGGTCCGACGGCCAGGTCCTCGGTGTCGCGGGGCCCGGGATCCGGGTATCGGACCGGGTCCTTGGCGATCTCGCACTTGGTGTCGAGGAAGAAGATCCGCTCGCGGCTGTCGTCCTCGGTGCCGTCGTTGATCACCACGTAGCCGCTGGCGGTGGCCACCAGGCCGGACAGCTCCCGCAGTCGCTTGTCCTCGACGGTGCACTTCTTCTTGGGAACCGCGGCCCGCGCGGGGGCCGCGGCCGGTGCCGCCGAGGCGAGCCCGGCCGGCGCCACGACAGCGCCGACCAGGCTGAGCGCGATCGTGACCGAGGAGACAGCGTGCCGCATGCCGCCCAGTGTCGCACGACCCGCGTTTCGGGCGGGTGACCCGCCGGAGGGCTCAGCCCCCGACGCCCACCCGCTCGTCCGTGGTGAGCCGGTCCCCCGCCCGGTACGGCGCCAGCTCGGCGGCGAGCGCCTGACCGACCCGGACGTGCACCAGGGTGCCCTCGGGCAGGTGCGCCGTGCTGAGCACCTCGCCCTGCCGGTGCACCCGGGCCACCAGGTCACCCCGGTCGTACGGGAGCACCGCCCGGACCTCGACGGCCGGCCGCGGCAGCCGCTGCTCGACCGCCTCGCGCAGCCCGTCGATCCCGCGCCCGCTGTGCGCGGAGACGAAGACCGCCTCCGGCCAGAGCCGCTTGAGCCGCAGCAGGGTCTCCTCGTCGGCGGCGTCGGTCTTGTTCACCACCAGCAGCTCCGGCAGCCGGTCGGCGCCCACCTCGGCGAGCACCTCACGAACCGCGCGGACCTGCTCCTCCGGGTCCGGGTGGGTGCCGTCGACCACGTGCACCACCAGGTCGGCGTCGGCGACCTCCTCCAGCGTCGAGCGGAACGCCTCGACGATCTGGTGCGGCAGGTGCCGGACGAACCCGACCGTGTCGGAGAGCGTGTAGAGCCGCCCGTCGGACGTGGTGGCCCGGCGGGTGGTCGGGTCCAGGGTGGCGAACAGCGCGTTCTCCACCAGCACGCCCGCCCCGGTCAGGCGGTTGAGCAGGCTGGACTTGCCGGCGTTGGTGTAGCCGGCGATGGCCACCGCGGGCACCGAGTTGCGGGTGCGCCGGGCGCGCTTGGTCTGGCGTACCGTCGCCATGCCCTTGATCTCGCGGCGCAGCCGCGCGATGCGGTGCCGGATGCGCCGCCGGTCGGTCTCCAGCTTGGTCTCACCGGGACCGCGCAGGCCCACGCCGCCGCCGGCGCCACCGCCGCGACCGCTACCACCGGTCTGCCGGGACAGCGTCTCGCCCCAACCGCGCAGGCGCGGCAGCAGGTATTCGAGCTGGGCCAGCTCGACCTGCGCCTTGCCCTCCTTGCTCTTGGCGTGCTGGGCGAAGATGTCGAGGATCAGGGCGGTCCGGTCGACCACCTTGACCTTGGTGCGCTGCTCCAGGTTGCGCAGCTGCGACGGGGACAGCTCACCGTCGCAGATGACCGTGTCGGCGCCGGTCGCGAGCACCACCGCGCCCAGGTCGTCGACCTTGCCCCGACCGATGTACGTGGCCGGGTCGGGCCGGTTGCGCCGCTGGATCAGCCCCTCGAGCACCTGCGAGCCGGCCGTCTCGGCCAGCGCCGCGAGCTCGGTGAGGCTGTTGTCGGCGTCGTCCTGGGTCCCCTCGGTCCAGACGCCCA
This sequence comes from Micromonospora sp. NPDC050495, assembly GCF_040655175.1. NCBI lineage: Bacteria > Bacillati > Actinomycetota > Actinomycetes > Micromonosporales > Micromonosporaceae > Micromonospora > Micromonospora sp. NPDC050495. The sequence continues at coordinate 150,010 of NZ_JBFAJK010000004.1, forward strand.
CCAGGACGACCCGCTCCAGCCGAAGCTGGCGGTATTCGACCTCGGTGATGTCGCTGAGCTCGGTGGAGAGGCCGGGGACCCGCCGCAGTGCCTGTCGCTCCGACAGCTCGAACTCGCCGGTGGTGGCGTCGAGCTCGTCGTCCTCGTAGGGACGGTAGGTCTCCTGCTCTCGCAAATCGCGACTCCTGTCCGTTATGTCTATTGCCGGGGCATTTCCCGTTCGCATGAGCATCCTGACATGTAGCAACGCCGGGCGCACCCGCTATATGCCCGTGGCGCTACTAACCGGTAGCGAGCCCGGATACCGGCCCACCTGGGCGGGCGAGTAGAAATGCCAGGCGAACCGCTCAGCGCTGACGGAGGAGTTCCACGTGGCCAATACCCGACTGCCGAGTGCCGGATTCTCGATCACGATCCGGATCGCGGTACCCGCGGACGCCTCCTCCATCGGCCGGCTGACCACCGCGGCCGGTGAGGCCGGCGCGATCGTCACCGCCCTCGACGTGGTCGACTCCGACCCCGCGTCCGTGATCGTCGACCTCACCTGCGACACCGCCGACGCCACCCACGCCGACCAGGTGGTCGACGCGCTGACCGCGCTCGACGGCGTGGACGTCCGCAAGGTCTCCGACCGAACCTTCCTGCTGCACCTCGGCGGCAAGATCGAGGTCAGCTCGAAGGTGGCGCTGCGCAACCGCGACGAACTGTCCCGGGCGTACACCCCCGGGGTGGCCCGGGTCTGCCAGGCGATCGCCGAGAACCCGGCCGACGCCCGCCGGCTCACCATCAAGCGCAACACGGTGGCCGTGGTCAGCGACGGCTCCGCGGTGCTGGGCCTGGGCAACCTCGGCCCGGCCGCCTCGCTGCCGGTGATGGAGGGCAAGGCGGCGCTGTTCAAGCGCTTCGGCGGGGTGGACGCCTGGCCGGTGGTGCTGGACACCCAGGACACCGACGAGATCGTGTCGATCGTCAAGGCGATCGCGCCCGCGTACGGCGGGATCAACCTGGAGGACATCGCGGCGCCGCGCTGCTTCGAGATCGAGGCCCGGCTGCGCGAGGCGCTGGACATCCCGGTCTTCCACGACGACCAGCACGGCACCGCGATCTGCGTGCTGGCCGCGCTGACCAACGGGCTGCGCGTGGTGGGCAAGCAGCTCAGCGACGTCCGGGTGGTGGTATCGGGCGCCGGCGCGGCCGGCACCGCGATCATGAAGCTGCTGCTCCGCCAGGGTGTGGGCGACATCATCGCCTCCGACCGCCGGGGCGCCCTGCACCGCGGGATGCCCGACCTCAACCCGGCCTGGCAGTGGCTGGCCGAGAACACCAACAAGGAGAACTACGCCGGCGACCTGGCCGGCGCGCTGCGCGGCGCGGACGTGTTCATCGGGGTGAGCGCACCGAACCTGCTCACCGGCGAGGACATCGCCACCATGGCCAAGGACTCGATCGTCTTCGCGCTGGCCAACCCGGACCCGGAGGTCGACCCGCGGGAGGCGCGCAAGTACGCCGCCGTGGTCGCCACCGGCCGCTCGGACCAGCCGAACCAGATCAACAACGTGCTCGCCTTCCCCGGCGTCTTCCGCGGCATGCTCGACGCGCACGCCGAGGAGTTCACCGAGGAGATGGCGATCGCCGCGGCCCGGGCCATCGCGGACGTGGTCGGCGAGGACAAGATCAACCCGACGGTGATCGTGCCGAGCGTCTTCGACGCCCGGGTCGCCCCGGCGGTCGCCGCCGCCGTCCGCGCCGCCGCCCAGAACCCCGCCGCGACGCCGCCGCCGGCCGCCGACCCCGGCCCCGCCGACCTCCCCGAGATCGCCGCCAACGCCAGCGCCACCCCCTGACGCCGCCGGCGGGCCGGCCTGCCCGTCGTACCGGCTCGCCCGCCGTGCCGTACGGCCGGCGTGACGCGGTCCGGCCCGCGCGTGGCGTGGCTGGCTGGGGGCGCGGCCGACGCCCGCCGGGCGCGGCCGGCTCCGGCGTGACGCACGCGCGGGCAACGCCGGCGGGCGCTGGGTGCCGGACGGCCCCGGTCAGGGAAGCAGGGCAGACGCGGTGACCTCGCCGGTGGCGACCAGGACGGCGGGGCCGGAGAGCCAGCAGGAATCGGCGGTCACCGTGACGGTGAGGCGTCCCCCCGGCACGTCCACCGTCACCGTCCCGGTGTCGAGGCCGGCGTCGCGCAGCGCCACCGCGGCGACCGCGCAGGCGCCGGTGCCGCAGGAGAGCGTCTCGGCCGAGCCCCGCTCGTAGACCCGCATGAGCACGTGCCCGTCGGTCCCGTCGACCGGCTCCCCGGGGGCGGTGAACTCGACGTTCACCCCGGCCGGGAAGACCGACGGGTCCACCTCGGGGGCCCGGGTCAGGTCCAGGGCGGGCAGGTCCAGGCTGGCGGGCAGGGCGCAGACCAGGTGCGGGTTGCCCACGTCGACCGCCGCGCCGGGCAGGGTCAGGCCGCCGATGGTGGCGGTGGCCGCGTCGTACAGCCGGGGGCGGCGCATCTCGACGGCGACGGCCTCGCCCTCCACCCGGGCCCGGACCAGGCCGGCCCGGGTGGCCAGCGGCAGCGCCCCACCGGACGGCGTGGCCAGCCCGGTGGCCAGCAGGTAGCGGACGAAGACCCGGGCGCCGTTGCCGCACATCTCCGCGAAGGAGCCGTCGGAGTTCCAGTAGTCCATGAACCACTCGGCCTCGCCGGCCAGCGCCGCGCCGTCCGGGTGCTTGGCGGCCCGCACCACCCGCAGCACGCCGTCGCCGCCGAGGCCGCGCCGCCGGTCGCAGAGCGCGGCGACCAGGCCGGGCGTCAGGTCGAGGGCGCCGTCCGGGTCGGGCAGGATGACGAAGTCGTTGCCGGTGCCGTGGCCCTTGGTGAACTCCACGCCCCCATCATCGCCGATGCTCGGCGACCACCCGCAGCGCAGTGTCGGAAAACGCGGGCGACGCCGAGTCCAGCCAGTGGATGCGCGGGTCGCGCCGGAACCAGGAGCGCTGCCGCCGGACGAACCGCCGGGTGGCCCGGATCGTCTCGTCGTGCGCCTCGACCTCGGAGATCTCCCCGGCCAGGAAACGCAGCACCTGCTGATAGCCGAGCGCCCGGCTGGCCGTACGCCCCGCGGGCAGGCCGCGCCCGACCAGATCCCGGGTCTCGGCGACCAGGCCGTCGGCCCACATCCGGTCGACCCGCAGCGCGATCCGCTCGTCCAGCAGCGCGGTGTCCAGGTCCACCCCGAGCTGCACCGACGGGTAGTACGGCGTGGGCGCGGGCAGCGCCGCGGTGAACGGGGCCCCGGTCAACTCGATCACCTCCAGCGCCCGGACGATCCGCCGCCCGTTGGTCGGCAGGATGCTCGCCGCCGCCGCCGGGTCGGCCGTGGCGAGGCGGGCGTGCAGCGGGGCCGGGCCGGCCTCAGCCAGCTCCGCCTCCAGCCGCTCGCGAACCGCCGGGTCGGTGCCGGGGAACTCGAACTGCTCCAGCACCGCCCGCACGTACAGCCCGGAGCCGCCGACCAGCAGCGGCACCCGGCCCCGGGCGAGGATGCCGTCGACCGCCGCGCGGGCCAGTTTCTGGTACTCGGCGACGCTGGCCGGCTCGGTCACCTCCCAGATGTCGAGCAGGTGGTGCGGCACGCCGTCGCGCTCGGCCGGGGTCAGCTTCGCGGTGCCGATGTCCATGCCCCGGTAGAGCTGCATCGAGTCGGCGTTGACCACCTCGCCGTCGAGGGCGTGCGCCAGGGCGATGCTCAGCGCCGACTTCCCGGCCGCGGTCGGCCCGAGCACGGCGACGACGGTGCCGGTCATGCGCGCGCCCAGTTCGCCACGAAGTAGGCAACGCCGTACGGGGCCTGCCGGTAGCTGAGGTCGCCGCCCCAGTCGCCGCCCGCGGCGCGCGCCGCGCCGGCCAGCACCTGCCACGGCGCCCGCCCGGCCACCCGCAGCTCCGCCGACAACCCGGGGTCGAGGTCGAGCAGGGCCCCGGCGTCCGCGCCGGCCAGGGCCGCGGCAACCCCCTCGTCGTACGCGGGCGCGCGCGGATCGTCGTAGCCGGGCGCCGTGACGCCCCGGCAGGCCGAGCCGTCCCCCAGCACCAGCAGCGCGACCCGGTGCTCCGCCTCGGCGACGAGGGTCGCCCCCAACTCGGCGCACTCGGCCGGCGGGGCGTCGGCGGCAACCGACCGGGCGAACCGGGGCAACTCGGTCCCGGACCGGCTCACCAGCCAGGCGCCGATGGTCAGGCTCAACGGCAGCCGTTCGGCCCCGGCGCAGTTCACCTTCCAGAGCCGCACCGGCCGGTCCAGCCCGTACTGCCGCAGTGAGCCGGAGTCGGCGGCGTTGAAGCGGGCGGTCGCCGGCCCGCCGCCGAGCAGCACGATCACCTCGGGGTCGGCGGCGAGCAGCCGGGCCACGGCGGCGTCCGCGGCGGAACGGAGGTCGTCCAGCTCACCGGCGGCGGCGCCGGCCAGTTCCGGCACGAGCAGGGGCGGGTGGGGGCAGACGGCGGCGGCGACCAGAGGCACTCGTTCAACCTATCCGTACCTACCGGAGCGTCCCCGCGCCGATCCGGTCATCGCGGCGGTACGACACCGTATGGTCACGGTCGACGACAGGCGCTCGACACGGACCGGGTCGGACCTGTGACAATGCCGGGAGTGACTTTGCTGCGCCGTGGCGGCGATCGAGGGGGTGGTCCCATCGACGCCGGGAGAACGAGGATGGGCACATGAGCGACTGGACTGCCTTCGGACGGGTGGACGAGGACGGCACCGTCTACGTCAAGACCGCCGAGGGTGAGCGGGTGGTCGGATCCTGGCAGGCGGGCGCCCCGGAGGAGGGGCTGGCCCACTTCGCCCGGCGCTTCGCCGACCTGGTGACGGAGGTCGACCTGACCGAGGCCCGGCTCAACTCGGGCGCGGCGGACGCCGGTCACTCGCTGACCACGATCCGGCGGATCCGCGCCTCGCTGGCCGAGGCCCACGTGGTCGGCGACATCGACGCGCTCGCCGCCCGCCTGGACAAGCTGGCCGTCGTGGCCGAGGAGAAGGCCGGCGAGGCCAAGGCGGCCCGCGACGCCGCCCGCGGCGAGGCCCTCGCCCGCAAGACCGCCCTGGTCGAGGAGGCGGAGAAGCTGGCCGCCGAGTCGACCGGCTGGAAGACCGCCGGGGACCGGCTCAAGGAGATCCTCGACGAGTGGAAGACCATCCGCGGCGTCGACAAGAAGACCGACGGCGAGCTGTGGAAGCGGTTCGCGGCCGCCCGTGACGCGTTCACCCGCCGCCGGGGCGCCCACTTCGCCTCCCTCGACCAGCAGCGCAAGCAGGCGCAGACGGTCAAGGAGGAGCTGGTCGCCGAGGCCGAGAAGCTGAAGGAGTCCACCGACTGGGGCGTCACCGCCAACCAGCTCAAGGAGCTGATGGCCCAGTGGAAGGCCGCCCCGCGGGCGTCCAAGGAGGCCGAGCAGAAGCTCTGGGAACGGTTCCGGGCGGCGCAGGACGCCTTCTTCACCCGGCGCAGCGAGGTCTTCTCCGCGCGGGACAACGAGCAGCGGGCCAACCTGGAGCGCAAGCAGGCCCTGCTCGCCGAGGCCGAGGCGCTGGACGTCGACGGCGACCCGAAGGGCGCCCAGGCGAAGCTGCGGGAGATCCAGGCCCAGTGGCACGAGGCCGGCCGGGTGCCCCGCGAGGCCGCCGCCGGGCTGGAGCGCCGGCTGCGCGCGGTGGACGACAAGGTCCGCGAGGTGATGGACTCCGCCTGGCGGCGGACCACCAAGGAGGACAACCCGCTGCTGGCCCAGATGCGGTCCCAGGTCGCCGAGGCCGAGGAGCGGCTGGCCCGGGCCCAGGCCGCCGGCGACGCCCGGCGGATCAAGGAGGCCGAGCAGGCGCTCGCCTCGAAGCGGCAGTTCCTCCAGCTGGCCGAGCAGGCCGGCTGACCCGATCCATCCCGGAGGCCCCCGGTCCCGCCACGGGACCGGGGGCTTTCCGCGTGTCCGCCCGGGGTGTTCAGACCTGCGGCAGCACCACGAGCCCGCTGTTGTAGTCGGCGAGGACAAGGTCCGGCCGGCCGTCGCCGGTGAGATCACCGACGGCGAGGCCCCGGCCCGGGTAGCTGGAGGCCCGGTACTCCTGCGGCTGCCGCCCCATCGTTGGCCGGGATCGGGACCGCCGCTCGACAACGTGACCGAAGACGCAAAAGGTGAACGGGTGTCCAGGCAGGACGCCCGGGAGCGGAACCACGGTTCGAGCGGCGCGACGCGTCACGTTGACGGCATCGAGCCGCACTGATCAGAATGGGCGGCGGAGCCAGGTTCCAGCACCGGCACGAGGGCACGACGGCCGATCCCGCCGTCGACGATCGCCGGTGTCTTCCTCTGCGGGTGGCCGTCCACGTGACACGGCCCGACGCGCGCTGTCCGCGTACTCGATGACGAGCGGGCCGTCTCCCTTGGTCTCACCGCCCGCGCCGCTCGCGCGGCGCGGGCATCCGAAGTGGAGCCCAGATGCACCGACCTACCGCCCTCGGCGGCGCCCTCGCGGCGCTCGCCACCGCCGCGGCCGGCGTCCTCGTCGCCGCCACCATCAGCACCACCCCGGCTGTCGCCGCCAGCGGCGGCACCGGCACCGGCTACCTGCACACCAGCGGCAACAAGATCGTCGACAGCACGGGAGCCACGGTCCGGCTCACCGGCATCAACTGGTTCGGCATGGAGACCGACAACAAGACCTTCCACGGTCTGTGGTCGAGCAACCCGTGGCGCGGCCAGCTCGACACCATGGCTCGGCTGGGCTACAACACGCTGCGCATCCCGTACTCGAACGACGCGTTGAAGTCGGGCGCGACCGCCACCGGGATCAACGACTTCGTCAACCCGGACCTGATCGGGCTCTCCCCGTTGCAGATCCTGGACAAGGTCATCGACTACGCGGGCAGCAAGGGGATGCGGGTCATCCTGGACCGGCACCGGCCCACCTCGGCCGGTCAGTCGCCGCTCTGGTACACCTCGGGCGTCTCCGAAGCGACCTGGATCAACGACTGGAAGATGCTCGCCCAGCGGTACGCGAACAACCCCACGGTGATCGGCGCGGACCTGCACAACGAGCCGCACGCCGAGGGCACCAACCCGGCGGCCACCGGCGCCTGCTGGGGCTGCGGCGACACGACGCGGGACTGGCGGCTGGCCGCCGAGCGGGCCGGCAACGCGATCCTCGGCGTGCAGCCGAACTGGCTGATCTTCGTGGAGGGGGTGAGCTGTCCGAGCGGTGGCCTGTCGAACGTCTGGGACAACGACCCCAGCAACGACGAGGACTGCGGCTGGTGGGGCGGCAACCTCTCCAAAGCCGGCCAGTTCCCGGTCCGGCTGAACGTGGCCAACCGGCTGGTCTACTCCCCGCACGAGTACGCGATCTCGGTCTACCACCAGACCTGGTTCGACGACCCGAGCTACCCGGCGAACCTGCCGGCGATCTGGGACAAGTACTGGGGCTACCTGTACAAGCAGAACATCGCGCCGATCATGATGGGCGAGTTCGGCAGCACGTTGCAGGACCCGAAGGACAAGGTCTGGCTGCAGAACCTGATGGCGTACACCGGGACCGGGGTGAACGGGATGTCCTTCACCTACTGGTCGTGGAACCCGAACTCGGGTGACACCGGCGGCATCGCCAACGACGACTGGACCACCATCAACCAGGCCAAGCAGGACATCCTCCAGCCGTACCTGATCGCGCCGGTGGGCGGCGGCGGGACGACCAGCCCGTCCCCGACCGGCACCTCGAACACCTCGCCGCCACCCACCACACCCGCCCCGACCGGCGGCTGCACGGCGACCTACAAGCAGACCAACGCGTGGCAGGGCGGCTTCCAGGGCGAGCTGACCGTGAAGAACAGCGGCACCGCCTCGGTGAACCCGTGGTCGGTGACCTGGACCTGGCCGTCCGGGGTGACCCTGGGCAGTGGCTGGAACGCCACCGTGACCCAGTCCGGCGGCACGGTCACCGCGGCCGCGCCAACCTGGGCCCCGTCGCTCGCGCCGGGCGCCTCGGTGACCATCGGCTTCACCGCGAACGGCACGGCCTCCGCGCCGGGATCGGTGAAGCTCAACGGCACCGCCTGCTGATGCGGCGCGGAAGGCCCCTCGCCGGCGGGTCCGTCGGCGAGGGGCCTTCCCGCAGCGCCAGGAGTTTACATCGACGTTCATCTGTGTTCTTCTGGTAGGAAAGCGCTTGCCTGGCGTCCTCCCAGGCGCACGGGGGCCAGGCCGACCACAGGGGATCCCCCTTCCCTCGGCCAGCGGGCGTCGCGGACCCCGGCCGGCACCGACATCCGAGGTGCGGACGTACCAGCACGTCAACCGCCCGGTTCGCACCCACAGAAAGGAGAGAACCCGTGACAAACGTCAAGCGTCACCTGGTCCGACGGCTCGCGGTGATCGCCGCGGCCGTGCTCGCCATACCCGCGGCGATCGCCACCGTGGCCGTCGCGCCGGCCGCCGCGGCGAGCGTGGACACCGGCGCCTACTACGTGTTCGTGAACCGGCACAGCGGCAAGGCGATGGACCTGTGGCAGTGGTCCACCGCGGACGGCGGCGAGATCCGGCAGTACACCCGGACCGACGGCTGGAACCAGCAGTTCCAGTTCGTCGACGTGGGCAGCGGCTACTACCAGCTGCGCAACCGGCACTCCGGCAAGGTCGTCGCGGTGCCCAACGCCGTCGACGGCGCCCAGGTCATCCAGACGACGGCGAGCACCGACACCAAGCAGCACTTCGCGCTCCGGGACTCCGCCGGTGGCTACGTGCGGTTCATCAACCGGCACAGCGGCAAGGCGCTGGACCTGTGGCAGTGGTCCACCGCGGACGGCGGCATCATCTCCCAGTACGCCGACCTGGACGGCAACAACCAGCAGTGGCAGCTGATCCGGGTCGACGGTGGGGGCGGCGGCACCACCCCGCCGCCGAGCACCACCGGACTGGTCGGCTGGGCCACCCAGAACGGTGGCACCAGCGGCGGCGGCAACGCGACGGCCACCACCGTCACCAGCGCCTCCGCCCTCAGCGCCGCCGTCGGCACCAGCAGCGCGGCCGTCATCCGCGTCTCCGGCACCATCAGCTGCTCCGGCATGCTGCGGGTCCGGTCCAACAAGACCATCCTCGGCAACGCGGGCGCCACCATCGCCGGCTGCGGCCTCAACATCAGCGGCGACCGCAACGTGATCATCCGGAACCTGACCTTCCGAGACTGGGACGACGACGCCATCAACGTCCAGGAGTCGGCCACCAACGTCTGGATCGACCACAACACCTTCACCCACGGGTACGACGGCGCGGTCGACATCAAGCGCGGCTCGGACTTCATCACGGTGTCCTGGAACCGGGTCTACAACCACGACAAGACGATGCTGCTCGGACACAGCGACGACAACGGCGCCCAGGACTCCGGCCACCTGCGGGTGACCTACCACCACAACTGGTTCGACGCGAGCACCCAGCGCCACCCCCGGGTCCGCTTCGGCAACCCGGTCCACGTCTACAACAACTACTACTACAACAACAGCGGCTACGGCGTGGCCTCCACCATGAACGCCGGGGTCCTCGTCGAGGGCAACTACTTCGAGAACGTCAAGGACCCGTACCACCTCGGCGAGGGCGACTCCGGCCCGGGCAGCCTGGTCGCCCGCAACAACTACCTCGTCAACTCCGGCAGCGGCCAGACCGGCGGCAGCGTCGCCGGCATCCCGTACTCGTACACCCTGGACAGCGCGAGCAGCGTCAAGTCGATCGTGACCGGCGGCGCGGGCGCCGGCCGGATCACCGTCTGACGGTGCAGCGGGGCGGGGCCCGCCACGGCCGGCGGACCCCGCCCCGCGTCTCCGTGCGCGGCGCGGGGCTCCCGTGGGTGCGGCCCGGCCCGCGTCTCAGTGCGCGACGCGGGCCCGAGGGCGCGGCCCCGGATCGCGTCTCAGTGGGCGGCGCAGCCGCCGGTGGGCGCGGGCACCGCGGCCGGTGCGCCGACGCCCGGCAGCCCGAGCAGCACCCCGGGGGTACGCGGGGCGCGTCCCGCCTCGGCCGCGTCACCGGCCCGGGTCCGCCGGTGCGCCAGCGGCACTCCGTCGGCGTTCAGGTGGTGCGGGGCGGCGTAGGTGACGGTGGTGTGCACGATGTCGCCGGGACGGATCTGACCGGCCAGCGAGCCGGCACCGCCGAGCTGGCCGGTCGCGCCGGCCGCGCCCGTCGCGCCGAGTTCGCTGGTCGGGCCGGCTGCGCTCGTCGCGAAGTGGACGAGGCGGCCGTCGCGGGCCCGGCCGGACATCCGGCCGGTGCGCTCGTCCTTACGTCCCTCGCCGACGGCGACCAGCACCTCGACGGTCTCCCCGACCAGCTTGCGGTTCTCCGCCCAGGTGATCTCCTCGACGCAGGCGATCAGCCGCTCGTAGCGCTCCTGCACGACCTCCTTGGGCAACTGCCCGTCCATGGTCGCGGCCGGGGTGCCCGGGCGCTTGGAGTACTGGAAGGTGAACGCCGAGGCGAACCGGGCCTCGCGGACCACGTCGAGGGTGCGCTCGAAGTCGGCCTCGGTCTCGCCGGGGAAGCCGACGATGATGTCCGTGGTGATCGCCGCGTCCGGCATCGCCGCCCGGACCTTCTCGATGATGCCCAGATACTTCTCCGACCGGTACGAGCGGCGCATCGCCCGCAGCACGTCGTCGGAGCCGGACTGCAACGGCATGTGCAGCGAGTGGCAGACGTTCGGCGTCTCGGCCATCGCGGCGATCACGTCGTCGGTGAAGTCCTTCGGGTGCGGGCTGGTGAACCTGACCCGCTCCAGCCCGTCGATGTCGCCGCAGGCGCGCAGCAGCTTGCCGAACGCGTACCGGTCGCCGAACTCGACGCCGTAGGAGTTGACGTTCTGCCCGAGCAGGGTCACCTCCAGCACGCCCTCGTCCACCAGAGCGCGCACCTCGGAGAGGATGTCGCCGGGGCGGCGGTCCTTCTCCTTGCCGCGCAGGGAGGGCACGATGCAGAACGTGCAGGTGTTGTTGCAGCCGACCGAGATCGACACCCAGCCGGCGTACGTCGACTCGCGGCGCGTCGGCAACGTCGAGGGGAACACGTCGAGGGACTCGAGGATCTCCACCTCGGCGGCGGCGTTGTGCCGCGCCCGCTCCAACAGCACCGGCAGCGCACCGATGTTGTGCGTGCCGAAGACGACGTCCACCCAGGGGGCCTTGCGGACGATCTCGCCGCGGTCCTTCTGGGCCAGGCAGCCGCCGACCGCGATCTGCATCCCCGGGTGCTTGGCCTTCACGGGGCGCAGATGACCCAGGTTGCCGTAGAGCCGGTTGTCGGCGTTCTCCCGTACGGCGCAGGTGTTGAACACCACCACGTCGGGCTGCTCGTCGGACTCGACGGCGCGCATGTAGCCGGCCGCTTCGAGGAGGCCGGAGATGCGCTCGGAGTCGTGCACGTTCATCTGGCAGCCGTACGTACGCACCTGGTAGGTGCGCGGGCTGCCCGCGGCTGCGGTAGTCATGACCCGGACAGCGTATCCGGGCCGAGCTGGTCGGAACGAACGAGGAGGAGCCGTGTGCCGGAGCATCAAGACCCTGCGTGAGCCGTACGTCCCCGTGGTCACCGAGGAGGACATCCGCGCGGCCGCGTTGCAGTACGTCCGGAAGATCTCCGGATTCCGTACCCCCGCCGCCCACAACGCCGAGGCGTTCAACGCCGCCGTGGACGCGGTGGCCGCCGCCACGGCCACCTTGCTGGAGCAGCTGGTGGTACGCGGCCAGGCACCCACCGCCCGCGCCTGACCCCCGCCCGGCCGGTCGGGCGGTCGGTTGGACGGCCGCCCGGTCGGGCGCAGGCCCGGTCGGGGGGGGCCCGGTCGGGCGGGGGCCCGGTCGGGCGGGGGCCCGGTCGGGCGGGGGCCCGGTCGGGCGGGGGCCACGGATTGCGGCGACTCGGGCCTACGCGCGACCGGGATACCCCGAGTTGCCGCATCCCGCGCACCGATCGCCGTCCTGTCGACCGCCCGCCTGGACGGCGACGCCCTGCCCGGCCAGGCTCACCGGGCGGTCCGCTGGTCGGGCGGCCGGGGCTGGGGCCACGGATTGCGGCGAATCGCGCCTACGCGCGACCGGGATACCCCGAGTTGCCGCAACCCGCGCCCCGATCGCCGTCCTGTCAACCGGCCCGCCGCGCGCCTGCCCTTTGCCCGGCCACCGCGCCGGCCACCCCGCCGGTCAGTCGGGCAGGCAGTCGGGCGGGCAGTCGGTCAGTCGGGCGGTCAGTCGGGCGGACCGTCGGGCGGGCGGTCGGGGCCACGGATTGCCGCGACTCGGGCCTACCCGCGACCGGGATGCCCCGAACTGCCGCATGTCGTTGCCGAGCACCGGCTGGTGCCGGCGGCGCGGCGCCCCGGCCGGCGAGGGCCGGCGAGGCCGGCGGGGGCCGGGGCGGCGCGGCGAAGCCTCGTCAGGCGGCGGCCAGGGCGGGGGCGATCGTGTCGGGCGCCCAGCGCGAGCGGTGGCACTGGGACCAGCCGCGGCAGCCGGGGTCGGCGAGGGTGCAGAGACGCTGGTCGCTGAGCACCTCGCCGTCGTCGGTCTCGACCACGGCGAAGTGCACCGGGCGGATCGTGCCGTCCGGGGCGACCAGCAGGTGCCGCCCGGCGTCCAGGGTGTCGTCGCGCATCAGGCAGTTGCGGTCCAGCAGCCGGGCCAGCGCCGCGATGCTGGGCCGCTCGGGCAGGGCGTCGGGCACCCCGTAGCAGTCGACCACCGTGCCGTACTCCCCCGGCGCCTCCCAGACGTCGCAGACCACCGCGTACGCGGGCAGTCGGGCCGGGTCGGCGACGGCGAGCGGCATGACCACCCGCCCGAGCGCCTCGGCCAGCGCCGGGTAGACCTCCGCGGGCGCCGCGCCGTCGATTCTCCAGTTCCACAGCTCGGTCATGCCGCCTCCTCGCTGTGCTCGTCCCACCGGCCTCCGGATCGGGCCTTACTCACGATGGTGGGGTGCATTTGACCTCAGCCGGGGGCAAGTTACCGGTCTGTGACCATTCCGGGCAAAATTTCCTCGGGCCGCGTTGCCCAGAGTAGCGGGAAGATGACAGTTTATCGGGTATCGTGCCGCTCGCCCACCAGCGACATGGCCGTCAGCGGAGTTGAATGACATCACTGTCAGGGGCCTGGATGACAGTGGCCGTCAGCGGAGCTGGATCAGGTGCTCGCCGGCCGGCCGCAGCTCGCCGATGACGGTGCCGCCCGGCACCTCGCCGGCCACCAGCAGCCCGCCGGAGGTCTGCGCGTCCGCCAGCAGCAGCCGCTCCCCCTCGTCGACGCCGCCGAAGTCGGTCCACGGGGTCACCCAGTCCAGGTTGCGGCGGGTGCCACCGCTGACGTACCCGTCACGCAGCGCCTCCCGGGCGCCGGGCAGGTAGGGCACCGCGGCCGCGTCGATCGCCACCGTGAGCCGGCTGGCTCGGGCCAGCTTCACGGCGTGCCCGAGCAGCCCGAAGCCGGTGACGTCGGTGCCGCAGCGGATGCCGGCGGCGACCGCGGCCCGGGCGGCGTCCCGGTTCAGCCGGGTCATCGACGCGACCGCCTCCGGGAACCGTTCCCCGGTCCGCTTGTGCCGGGTGTTGAGCACGCCGACACCGAGCGGCTTGGTCAGCGACAGCGGCAGCCCGGCCCGGCCGGCGTCCAGGGTGATCAGTTCCTCGGGCCGGACCACGCCGGTGACCGCGAGGCCGTACTTGGGGCCGTCGTCGTCGACGCTGTGCCCGCCGGCCAGGTGGCAGCCGGCCTCGCGGGCCACGTCCTGACCGCCGCGCAGCACCTCCCGCGCCAACTCGAGGGGCAGCACGTCGCGCGGCCAGCAGAGCAGGTTCAGCGCCACCAGCGGCGTGCCGCCCATGGCGTACACGTCGGAGAGCGCGTTGGCCGCGGCGATCCGGCCCCAGTCGTACGCGTCGTCGACCACCGGGGTGAAGAAGTCGGCGGTGCTCACCAGGCCGGTCCGCTCGTCCAGCCGGACCACCGCGGCGTCGTCGCCGTGCTCCAACCCGACCAGCAGATCGGCGGTGCCGGCGGGCGGCGCGAGCCCGGCGACCATGGCCTCCAGCTCCCCCGGCGGGATCTTGCAGGCGCAGCCGCCGCCGCGGGCGTAATCGGTCAGCCGGAGCCGCTCGGTCATCCCCCCATGATCTCGGTCCGGCGGTGGCTGCGCCACTCGTACCGGCCGTGGCGTGACGAATTTCGGACGCCCGGGTACGCCGGTGACCGGTGTTACCGCTCCGTGACCATTTGAGTTGCGTCCCGCCACATCCCCCCGCCTACAGTTGCCCAACCGGGGGTCGATCGACCCCGCAATCCAGACGGACGACAGGGACGGTGAACGACGTGGCGACGGGCGAACCGCTCATCGTGCTGGACGGGGTCAACAAGTGGTTCGGCCCCCTGCACGTGCTGGATGACGTGTCGCTCTCCGTCGGCCGGGGCGAGGTGGTCGTGGTCATCGGCCCGTCCGGCTCGGGCAAGTCGACGCTCTGCCGCACGATCAACCGGCTGGAGCCGATCAACTCGGGCACCATCACCTTCGACGGCACCCCCCTGCCGGCTGAGGGCAAGGCCCTGGCCAAGCTGCGCAGCGAGGTCGGCATGGTCTTCCAGTCGTTCAACCTCTTCGCGCACAAGACCATCCTGGAGAACGTCACCCTCGGCCCCGTCAAGGTCCGCAAGGAGAAGCCGGCCGCCGTCCGCGAGCGCGGCCTGGCCCTGCTGGAGCGGGTCGGCATCGCCAACCAGGCCGACAAGTACCCGGCGCAGCTCTCCGGCGGCCAGCAGCAGCGGGCGGCGATCGCCCGCGCGCTGGCCATGCAGCCCAAGGCGATGCTCTTCGACGAGCCGACCAGCGCGCTCGACCCGGAGATGGTGGGCGAGGTGCTGGACGTGATGACCTCGCTGGCCCGCGACGGCATGACCATGGTCGTGGTCACCCACGAGATGGGCTTCGCCCGGCACGCGGCCAACCGGGTCGTCTTCATGGCCGACGGCCAACTGGTCGAGGAGGCCCCGCCGGCCGAGTTCTTCGCGAACCCGCGCAGCGAGCGGGCCAAGGACTTCCTCTCCAAGATCCTCACCCACTGAGCGTCCGTAGTGGAGCGCGCCGTCCCCCGGTGGCTCCGTCGAAGAAGGAGATGAGTATGCGTTTGATGCGCGTGGCCGCGGTCGCCGCGGCGGCGACCCTGGCGCTGGGCATGGCCGCCTGCGGCGGTGACGACGGCGACGAGGGCACCGGCAGCGGCAGCAAGTCCTTCGCCGCCGGCAGCACCATGGAGAAGCTCAACAAGGCGCAGAAGATCAAGATCGGCACCAAGTTCGACCAGCCGGGCTTCGGGCAGAAGGGCCTGTCGGGCAAGCCGGAGGGCTTCGACGTCGAGGTCGCCAAGATCATTGTCAAGGAACTCGGCATTCCCGAGGACAAGATCGAGTACGTCGAGACCCCGTCGAAGGTCCGTGAGGACGTGATCGTCAACGGCACCGTCGACCTGGTCGCCGCGACCTACACGATCAACGACAAGCGCAAGGAGCGCATCGCCTTCGCCGGGCCGTACTACGAGGCCGGCCAGAACATCATGGTCCGCAAGGACGACAGCAGCATCAGCGGCCCGGACTCGTTCAAGGACGGCACCAAGAAGGTCTGCTCGGTGACCGGCTCCACGCCGATCGAGGAGATCAAGAAGTACGTCAAGGACGTCGCCACCCAGGTGGTGCCCTTCGACACCTACGACAAGTGCCGGGACGCCCTGAAGAGCGGCCAGGTCGACGCGGTCACCACGGACAACGTGATCCTGCTCGGCTACATCGCCAAGGACGAGGCCTCCTTCAAGATGGCCGGCGACAACTTCACCAAGGAGCCGTACGGCATCGGTGTCAAGAAGGAAGACACCGACTTCCGTAACTTCATCAACGACGTCCTGGAGAAGGCCATGCAGGACGGCCGCTGGAAGAAGGCCTGGGACGACACCGCCGGCAAGTTCGGCGCCACCCTGGGCGACGCTCCGACGATCAACCGCTACTGATCCGTCCCGGTCTGGAGGGTGGGGAGGAAACCGACCCGTGAGTGTGCTCATCGACAAGTTCGACGTCTTCGCGGGTGGATTCTGGCTCACCCTCCAGATCTGCATCCTCGCCGCGATCGGCGCCCTGATCCTGGGCGCCGTCGTGGCGGTGCTGCGGATCTCCCCGGTGCCGCCGCTGCGCGCGCTCGGCACCGCGTACGTGACCGTGTTCCGGAACATGCCACTGACCGTGGTGATGTTCTTCGCCGCGTTCGGCCTGCCCGCGGTCGGCTCGAACGCCAATTTCCTGCGCATCCCCGGGCTGGACTCGATCTTCAGCCGGCTCGGCACGGACCTGCCGTACTTCCGGTTCGCCCTGATCGCGCTCTCGCTCTACACCGCGGCGTTCGTCTGCGAGGCGCTGCGCTCCGGGGTGAACGCGGTGCCCGCGGGGCAGGCCGAGGCCGCCCGTTCGCTCGGCCTCACCTTCGGCCAGAACCTGCGGTACGTGGTGCTGCCGCAGTCCTGGAAGGCGTCGATCGTGCCGCTCGGCTCGGTCATCATCGCGATGATCAAGAACTCCGCGCTGGTCGGCTTCTTCGGCGTGATCGGTGACCTCTCCCAGACCGCCGACCAGCTCACCTCGGCCGGCGGCTACGCCTTCATCCCGGTCGCCATCGGCATCTCCCTCGGCTATCTGATCATGACGGTGCCGCTCGGCGCCCTCCTCGACCGGATCGAGAAGCGACAGGCGGTGGCCCGGTGAGCCAGCAGACCAGCGTCCTCTACGACGTCCCCGGCCCGCGGCAGCGGCGAATCACGCTGATCAGCAGCCTGATCGCCACCGTGGTGGTGCTCGTCGGCGCCTACTTCCTGATCTACCGGCCGCTGGCCGACAAGGGCCAGCTCTCGATGGAGCTCTGGGGTCCGCTGATCGACCCCTCGAACGAGAACTTCTCCCAGGTCTGGGAACGCTTCGGGGCCGGCCTGCAGCACACCCTGACCGCCGCCGCGCTGGCGATCCTCTCCTCGCTGGTCATCGGCACCCTGCTCGCCGTGCTGCGGATCCAGCTCAAGAGCCTCACCCGGCGGCGCTTCACCGGGCTGGCCGCGCCGCTGGCGTACCTGCTGCGCGGGTTGAGCGTGCTGCTGTCCGCCGTCACCCGGGTCTGCGTCGAGGTGTTCCGTGGGCTCCCCGTCGTCCTCACGATCTTCTTCGTGGCACGCGGTTTCCCCGAGTTCGGCATCTCGTTCGACAACCTCTGGTACCTGGTCATCGGCCTGACCGTCTACAACTCCGTGGTGATCGCCGAGATCCTCCGCTCCGGCATGGAGGGCCTCCCCGGCGGCCAGGCGGAGGCCGCCGCCGCGATCGGTCTCTCCCCCGCGCAGACCACCCGGATGATCCTGCTGCCGCAGGCGTTCCGAATCATGCTCCCGGCGCTGATCAGCCAGCTCGTCGTGGTGCTCAAGGACACCTCGCTCGGCTTCATCATCAGCTACGAGGAGACCTTGAACATCGGCAAGCAGATCATCGGCGTGCTGGGCAACCCGATCCAGGTCTACGCCGTGATCGCCGTGCTGTTCATCGCGGTGAACTACTCGCTGTCGAAGCTGGCCCAGTTCGTCCAGCGCCGGCTCGCCCGGGGCCGCAAGACCGCCGGTACCCCGGCGCAGCAGGCTCCGATCGCCGCGCTCATCTCCCAGGCTGAGGGCACCGGCGGTAACTGATCCCCCGCTGACCTCACGAGGGCCGGTCCGGAGATCCGGGCCGGCCCTCGTCGTCAAAGCTCCGGGCCTGCCGGTCCCATCGGTGGCCCGGCCTGCCGGTCCGTCGGAGGCCACCGCCTGCCGGGCGGGCCGAGGCGCTGCGGGTCAGCGGGCGATCTCGGTGACCCGGGACTCGCGGACCACGGTCACCCGGATCTGACCGGGATAGGTCAGCTCCTCCTCGATCTGCTTGGCCACGTCCCGGGCCAGCACCGCCGCGCCGATGTCGTCGACGTCGTCCGGCTTGACCATCACCCGGATCTCGCGGCCCGCCTGCATGGCGAAGACCTTCTCCACGCCGAGCTTGCCGGCCGCGATCTCCTCGATCCGCTCCAGCCGCTTGACGTACGCCTCCAGGCTCTCCCGCCGCGCCCCCGGCCGCCCGCCGGAGCAGGCGTCGGAGGCCTGGGTGAGGACCGCCTCGATGGTCTGCGGCGGCACCTCGTTGTGGTGCGCCTCGATGGCGTGCACCACGTCCTCGCTCTCGCCGTACTTGCGGGCCAGGTCGGCGCCGATGATGGCGTGGCTGCCCTCCACCTCGTGGGTGAGCGCCTTGCCGATGTCGTGCAGGAACGCGCAGCGCTTGATGGTCGGCACGTCCAGTCTCAGCTCGGCGGCCATGATCCCGGCGATGTGCGCGGTCTCCACCAGGTGCTTGAGTACGTTCTGCCCGTACGACGTCCGGTAGCGCAGCCGGCCGAGCAGGGTGACCAGCTCCGGGTGGATCTCGGTGATGCCGACCTCGACCAGGGCGTCCTCGGCGGCCCGGTGGCAGAGTTCCTCGACCTCCTGCCGGGCCAGGTCGTAGACCTCCTCGATCCGGTGCGGGTGGATCCGGCCGTCGAGCACCAGCTTCTCCAGGGTGAGCCGGCCGACCTCGCGGCGTACCGGGTCGAAGCAGGAGAGCAGCACCGCCTCGGGGGTGTCGTCGATGATCAGGTTGACCCCGGTGACCGATTCGAAGGCGCGGATGTTGCGCCCCTCCCGGCCGATGATCCGCCCCTTCATCTCGTCGCCGGGCAGGTGCAGGACGCTCACCACGCTCTCCGCGGTCTGCTCGCTGGCGACCCGCTGGATGGCGTCCACCACGATGTGCCGGGCCCGCTGCTCGGCGGTGCCGCGCGCGTCGGCCTCGATGTCCCGGACCAGCAGCGCGGCCTCCCGCTTCGCCTGGCCCTCGATCGCCTCGACCAGTTCGGCGCGGGCCGCGTCGGCGGTCAGCCCGGCCACCCGCTCCAGTTCCCGGCGGCGCTCCTCCTCCGCCTCGGTGACGGCCCGCTCCCGCTCGACCAGCGCGGCCTCCCGGGCGGCGAGGGCGGCGCTGGCGGCGGTGAGCTGCCGCTCCCGCTCCGCGAGCCGCTCCACCTCCTCGGTGTGCAGCCGCTCCCGCTCGTCCATCCGGGCGGCCCGTCGTTCCACCTCGGCGGCCTGCTCGCGGGTGGTCGCGGCGAGCACCGCCACCTCCCGCTCGCCGCTGCGTCGGGCGGTGGTGCGCAGCTGCTCGGCGTCCGCCTCGGCCTGCTTGTGCGCGCGCTCCAGCACGGTGTCCGCCTCGGCGCGGGCGTCGTCGAGGACGCGCCGGGCCTCGGCCCGGGCCGCCTTCGCCTCGGCCTTGGCGGCGGCCGCCTCGGTCCGCGCCGCCGCGGCCGCCGACTTCGCCACGTCGATGGTGCTGTTCGCCTCGTCGGCGGCGGTGCGCAGGGCGGCCAGGGACTGTTCCTGCCGGTCCTTCTCGGCGATGAACGCCGGATCCTCCGGGGCGGGCGCCAGGCTGAGTCGCTTGAGGGTACGCACGCCGAACAGCACGGCGCCGACCACCACCACGACGAGCAGCAGCACGACCACGAGGAGGACGATGTCGAAGGCGCTCATCCGGCGGCTCCGCACCGGTACGCGGACACGCCCGCCCGACGCCCTCCGGGGACCCGGTCGGTCCCGGTTTCGCCGTGCCGCCTGGTGTCGCCGTGCTGCCTGGGGTCGCCGTGCTGTCGGGGCTGGTTGCCCGAGCGGTCCGTATCGCCCGCCGAGGACGGATCGGGGCCGGGTGGCAGACCGCCGCTGAACCTGTGCCGCCCTGCCATGGCCGCCTCCCCCTGAACGTCGGCGCCGCAGGACACGTGCGAAGGACACGCGCCTGCGGCTCTGGACGCCCGACCTGAGCGGCTGGCTCTGGGCAGCTTTTCGTCGGCGGTGTCCCGGCGGGGCACCGCTGACGGCCGGTTGCAGTTGTCGGACGCTCCGGAAGGCTCCGGAGCACCCGTCAAGGGCCGGTGAAGCTGGCCAAAGTGATGCTGTTCTGTTACGAGATCTATGTTGTGCGCTTAGCCTGCGCTGGTCGGGCAAAGTGAGCCTGTATGGCGAGGCTAGGTCGCCAGGGGCCGTTCGGTCAAGGAGTCATGATCAAACCACCCGGACGGAGAGAAGTTGCCGCGTCACTCAGCGGTGATCAGATGCCGGGACAGGCCCGGACAAACTCCGTCGCCCAGCGCCCACTTCTCGACGCTCACGGCCTGCTCAAGCCCTCTCCGCCGGGACGCCGGCGCTCGCTCACCCGCACCGACCGGGCTCGGCTCCGCACTCCGGAGATGAAGGCATCTCACCTGAGATGCGCGACAGCACGGCGGGCACTCACCGGACATCCGCGAGAGGACAGCGGGCAGGTGCCCGTCACGCTCAGTCAGGTGCGCGCATCACCGTGCGTGTCGGGGAGACAGCGTGGGCGGCCCGGTCAGGCGATGGCGGTGAGGGCTGCGGTCACCAGGGCCGCGTTGTCGCGGGCGGGGGTGCCGTCGGGCAGCAGCAGCGTGTCCTCCAGGCCGATCCGCGTGTGCAGACCCCGCCGGGCGGCCTCGGCGTACACCGGCCAGGTGGCCGGGCCCTCGCCGTGCAGCAGCACCGGCGGGTGGTCGCCGGGCAGCGCGGCGAGGATCGCGGCCGCGTCGGCGAGCGCCGTGTCGACCTGCTCAGCCATGCACTCGACCAGGATCCGCCCGGTTGGCGTCGGCCAGCGACGCCAGGCGTCGACCGCGGCCGGCGTCCAGAGGCCCGCCTCGACCAGCACGCCGCGCTCGTGCAGGGCGGCCGCCACCTCGGCCGCTCCGGGTTCGTGGGCGTTGACCGAGGCGAAGTCGGGCAGCACCGTCCAGGCGCGGACGGCGGCGACCCGTGCGGCCGGGTCGGGAACGATCCAGGCGCCGGTGCTCACCCCGACCGGCAGGCCAGGGCGGGCGGCCCGGATGGCGGTGACCGCCGCGGCGATCACGGCCGGGGCGAGCGACTCGGCCCCGGTGTCGTCGCGCGGGTGCACGTGCACGGCCGCGACCCCGGCGGTCGCGCAGCGTACGGCGTCGGCGGCCAACTCGGCCGGGGTGAGCGGCACGGCGGCGTGCTCGTCCCGCCGCCGGGTGCCGTTGAGGCATGCCTTCAGCACGGCTGTGCACCTCTCCTCGGGACGGCGACGAGGGCGGCCGGTCGATCAGTCGAGCCGGCGGGAGTCGAGATCGTTCTCGGCGTCGGCGAGGGCGTCGGCGTCGATGTGCTCGGCGAACTCGGCCGCCTCGGCGCTCTGCGCGGCGAGGGCCTCCTTGACCGCCCGGATCGCCACGCCCGGCGGGTAGCCCTTGCGGGCGAGCATGCCGACCAGGCGACGGAACACCGCGTCGGGCTCGCCCCGGGCCGTCCGCAGCTTCCGCTCCACCAGGGCCCGGGCGGTCTCCGCCTCGGTCTCCTCGTCCAACTCGTCGAGGGCCTCGCCGGCCACCTCGCCGTCGACGCCGCGCTGGCGCAACTCGTTGGCGAGCGCCCGGCGGGCCAGCCCTCGGCCGGCGTGCCGGCTGCTCACCCAGGCGCGGGCGAAGGCGGCGTCGTCGATGATGCCGACCTCGTCGTAGCGGTCGAGGACCTCGGCGGCGACCTCCTCGGAGATGCCCCGCTTGGCCAGGGCACCGGCCAGCTCGGCCCGGGTGCGTGGCCGCACGGCGAGCTGCCGGAGGCAGATCTCGCGGGCCACCTCGGCCTCGTCGCGGGGCGGGGCGGGGGTCGCCTCGGCGTCGGGCTCCTTGGCGCGACCACGGCCGCTCCGGCGGGGTCGGGGCGTACTGGCGTCACCCGTGCGGGGCGGGCTGGCATCCCAGCCCCGCCCCGTACGGGCACGTCGTCCTGCCACGGGTCAGCGGATCAGAAGTCGACCGGCGGCAGCTCCGGGCCGCCGGCGGCGTCGCTCGCCGCGCCCGCCCCGACGCCGAGCTTCTCCAGGATCTTCTTCTCGATCTCGGCGGCCACGTCCGGGTTCTCCCGGAGGAACTCGCGGGCCTTCTCCTTGCCCTGGCCGAGCTGGTCGCCGTCGTACGTGTACCAGGCGCCGGACTTGCGGATGATCGCCTGCTCCACGCCGACGTCGATCAGCGAGCCCTCGCGGGAGATGCCCTTGCCGTACATGATGTCGAACTCGGCCTGCTTGAACGGGGCCGCGACCTTGTTCTTCACGACCTTGACCCGGGTGCGGTTGCCGACCACGTCGGTGCCGTCCTTGAGGCTCTCGATGCGGCGCACGTCGAGCCGGACCGAGGCGTAGAACTTCAGCGCGCGACCACCGGTCGTGGTCTCCGGGCTGCCGAACATCACGCCGATCTTCTCGCGGAGCTGGTTGATGAAGATCGCCGTGGTGCCGGTGTTGTTGAGCACACCGGTGATCTTGCGCAGCGCCTGGCTCATCAGCCGGGCCTGCAGACCCACGTGGCTGTCGCCCATCTCGCCCTCGATCTCGGCGCGCGGCACCAGGGCCGCGACCGAGTCGATCACGATGATGTCGATCGCGCCGGAGCGGACCAGCATGTCGGCGATCTCCAGCGCCTGCTCGCCGGTGTCCGGCTGGGAGACCAGCAGGGCGTCGGTGTCGACGCCGAGGGCCTTCGCGTACTCCGGGTCGAGCGCGTGCTCGGCGTCGATGAAGGCGGCGATGCCGCCGGCCCGCTGCGCGTTGGCCACCGCGTGCAGCGCGACGGTGGTCTTACCGCTGGACTCCGGACCGTAGATCTCGACGACCCGGCCGCGGGGCAGACCGCCCACGCCGAGCGCCACGTCGAGCGCGATGGAGCTGGTCGGGATGACGGCGGTCTGCACGACCGGCCGTTCCCCCAACCGCATCACCGAACCCTTGCCAAACTGCTTGTCGATCTGAGCGAGAGCAAGGTCGAGCGCCTTCTCCCGGTCCGGCCCTGCCGCCATCGTTGCCACCCCTGCCTTAGCCGGCGTCTTCCCTGAGCTTCGCGTCACGCGGGACACGCTAGGCGCTGGGTCCGACAGAAAACCAGCCGACGGGCCGCGAGCTGTGGACGAGCACCCCGCTGTGGACAATAGCCGAACAGGTGTACGACTCGACAAGCGACACGCCGAACAGGCGAAAAGGCTGCTCAGCGTAGTCGCGCGGGCACCCGGTCGGGATATGCGGCGACCACCGCCCGCCAGACCACGTGGGTCTCCTCACCCGCGGCGAACGCCTGCTCGATGGTCCGCCCGCCAAGCTGGGGCAACACCTGGTCGCTGGCGATGCTGGCCGCGTAACCCGGCCCGAACGCCTCCTCCAGCCGCGCCCAGAAGTCGGTCAGCCGCACGTGTCAATCCTCCTCGCCGGGCACCCTCGGCGGCACCGGACGCAACGCTAGCGCCACCAGCGGCACCGTCGCGATCGCCGCGAGCAGGGTGAGCGTGGGGTAATTGGCCATCCGCATGACAAACCCGCTCAGCGCCGCGGCGCTGGCCCCGGCCAACCCCATGATCAGGTCGGAGAATCCCTGCACGCCCGGACGTACGGCGGCCGGCACCGACTCCGACAGCAGCGTGGAACCGGCCACCATGGTGCCCGACCAGCCCAGCCCGAGCAGCGTCAGGCCGACGGAGAGCGCCGGCGTGTGGTGTCCGGCCGTGCCGGCGACGGCACACGCGGCCAACAGCACCCCGACCCCGCCGAGGATCACCGCCCGCCGGCCGAGCCGGTCGGTCAGCCAGCCCACCACCGGCGAGAGCGCGTACATGCCGGCGATGTGCAGGCTCAGCACGATGCCGACCACCCGCAGCACGTCGGCGTCGTGATGGAACTCGCCGAGCCGTACCGGGGTCATCGACATCACCGCGACCATCACCACGTGACCCACCGCCACGGCCGCGATGCCGAGGCGGGCGGCGGGCCGCCCGCGTACCACCTGCCAGGCCGCGCGCACCATCCCCGCGCCGCGCGGGGCGGCCGACGCCGGCGTTTCGGCCGGCGCGGCCGGCGGCGCGTCGGCCGCCGCCAGCCGGCGCGCGGTGAGCAGCGGGTCGGGCCGGAGCAGGACCAGCAGTACGACCGCGGCCAGCACGAACGCGGCGGCGCTGAAGGCGAACGGGCCGGCCAGCGGCGGCAGGCCCCAGCCGCTGGTGGTGTCGTCGGCGAGCGCGGCGAAGTTCGGCGCGGCCACCGCACCGATGGTGGTGGCCCAGACAATCAGCGAGAGCTGCCGCCCCCGGCGGGCCGGCTCGGCGAGATCGACGGCGGTGTAGCGGGCCTGCAGGTTGGCCGCGGTGCCGCCACCGAAGAGCAGCATGCCGAGGAAGAGCAGCGGCACCCAGCGGGTGACCGCGGCGAGCACCACCAGCACGCCGCCGGCGGCCCCCGCGAGGTACGCCACCGCCAGGCCGGGCCGGCGGCCGTGGCCGGTCATGATCCGGGTCACCGGTACGGCCAGCAGCGCCCCACCGACCACGGCCGCGCTCTGCGCCAGGCCGGCCACCGCGGTGCCGGCGATCCGGGCGGCGAGCAGCGCGCCCACGGCGATGCCGATGGTGACCCCGACGCCACCGATGATCTGGGTCAGGAAGAGCAGGCGCAGCGTCCGCCGCTGGATCGGCGCGACGTCGGGCCGGGTGAGCGGCGGCGCCGTGATGTCGGTGGCCATGGCTTCTCCTCGGTAAGGGGCGACCCATCCTCGCGCACCGGACCCGGCCGGCTCCACCCGGTTCTGCTAGAGGCCGAGGCCGCGGCCGATGATCTCCTTCATGATCTCGGTGGTGCCGCCGTAGATGGTCTGCACCCGCCCGTCCAGCCAGGCCTTCGCCACCGGGTACTCGAGCATGAAGCCGTAGCCGCCGTGCAGTTGCAGGCAACGGTCGGCGACCTTGTTCTGCAGCTCGGTGGTCCACCACTTGGCCTTCGCGGCGTCGGTCACCGAGAGCCGGCCGGCGTCGTACTCGGCGACGCAGTGGTTGACGAAGGTCCGCGCGATGGTGACCTCGGTGTCCAGCTCGGCCAGGAGGAAGCGGTTGTGCTGGAACTTCCCGATCGGCCGGCCGAACGCCTCCCGGGTGCGGGCGTAGTCGAGGGTGAGCGCCAGCAGCTTCTCCGCGGCGGCCACCGCGGCGACCGCGATGCTCAGCCGCTCCCGGGGCAGGTTGGCCATCAGGTGGTAGAAGCCGTGGTTCTCGGTGCCGATCAGGTTCTCCGCCGGCACCCGGCAGTCGTCGAAGAACAGCTCGGCGGTGTCGTTGGCCTTCAGCCCCACCTTCGCCAGCCGCCGGCCGCGGCTGAACCCGGGCGTGCCGGTCTCCACCGCGATCAGGCTCACCCCGTGCGCGCCCTGGTCCGCCGCGGTCTTGGCGACCACCACCACGAGGTCGGCCAGCTCACCGTTGGTGATGAAGGTCTTCTGCCCGTTGAGCACCAGGGCGCCGCCGTCGCGGACCGCGGTGGTGCGGATGCCGGCCAGGTCGCTGCCCGCGCCCGGCTCGCTCATCGCGATGGCGGTCACCAGGTCGCCGGAGCAGAAGCCGGGCAGCCAACGCTTGCGCTGGTCGTCGGTGGTCAGCTCGGTCAGGTACGGGGCCACCACGTCGTTGTGCAGCCCGAAGCCCAGCCCGGAGCAGCCGGAAGCGACGATCTCCTCGTCCAGCACCGCGTTGAACCGGAAGTCGCGTTGGCCGCCGCCGCCGTACTCCGGGTCGACGTCCATGCCGAGCAGCCCGGCCGCGCCCGCCTTGCGCCACACCTCCCGGTCGACGATCCCGTCCGCCTCCCAGCGCGCGTGGTGCGGCACGGCCTCCCGGGCGAGGAACTCGCGGCACAGGTCCCGGAACTCTTCGTGGACGGACTCGTAGAGGTGCTGCTCCATGCCGACGAGTCTGCCCGCCGGGGCGGCCGGCGGGAAGGGGCCACGGTCGCGCCGCGTCACGCCCACCAGGTGGCATCGGCGACCGGCCGGAAGCCGAGCGAGTCGTAGAGCGGGCGGCCGGCCCGGGCGGCGGTGAGCGTCATGGGTACGTCGGCGAACCGGCCGAGCACGCCGTGCAGCAGGGCCCGGCCCACGCCCCGGGACCGGTGCGCGGGCAGGCTGGTCATCCAGTAGAGGCCGACGCCCTCGTCCCGGACGGTCAGGCAGGCCCCGGCCGGCGGCGCGCCCAGCCCGGTGCCGCCGTCGACGTCCCGGTGGACCAGGAAGAACCGGACCTCCGGCCGGTCCAGCAGGGCGGGCGGGAACGCCTGCCCGGGGCGGTACGGCTGGAACGGCTCCAGCGGGAAGCCGTGCACCACCACCTCCTCGGCGGCGGCCAGTTGGTCGGCGTACCCGACCGGGGTGACCGGCAACGGCGGCTCGGGCACCGGCCCGGGGTGGCGGATCATCACCGGCAGGGTGCGCGGGGTCAGGCCGAGGCCGGCCAGGTCCAGGCGCGCGTACTGGTCCTCGACGACCATCGGGCCGGTCCGGCCGCGGACCAGTTCGGCCAGCGCGGCCCGGTCCGCCGGGGACGGGTCCGGGTCACGCAGCAGGATCCGCAGCCCGGCGGGCGCGTCGCCCCGCACGGCGAGGAAGCCCGGCCGGCGCAGCAGCGGGTGCCCCCGGCTCTCGGCGAGCGCCGTCCACATCACGGCGGCGTTCCGGACCGACAACTCAAGATCACTCGTCATGCCCCGAAGCTAAGGCCGGCGGTCGACCCGGTGCAGGTCCATTTCCCCGCCGTCCGGCTGGGCCGTTCCGCCCCCGGTACGCCACCATGGCCGGATGAGCAGACTCACCGGAGAGCAGATCGCCGACGAGCACCTGACCGGATGGACGTACCTGCTGGGCGCCCTGCAGACCCGGATCCGGACGCCGGACTTCGCCACCGGGCTGTCCGTGCTGGACGCGATCGGGGCGGAGGCGGAACGGATGGACCACCATCCCGACCTCGACCTGCGCTACACCCACGTCGACGTCCGACTCTGGTCGCACGACGCCCGGGGGGTGACCCGGCGCGACATCCGGCTGGCCCGGGCCATCTCGGCGATCGCCGAGGCGGCCGGGGTGACCCTGGGCCACGCCGGCGTCTCCCGGCTCGAACTCGCGCTGGACAGCCCGGACTCCGCCGCGGTGCTGCCGTTCTGGCGGGCCGTGCTCGCCACCGACCACCTCGCCGGGCCGGACTTCGGCGACGAGCTGCGCGACCCGGCCGGCACGCTGCCCACCGTGTGGTTCCAGGAGTCCGGCCGGGAGGAGCCCCGGCAGCGCTGGCACCCCGACGTGTGGGTGGACCCGGCGGAGGTGCGGCCGCGCATCGACGCCGCGCTGGCCGCCGGCGGGACGCTGGTCAGCGACGCGGCGGCACCGCACTTCTGGGTGCTCGCCGACGGCGACGGCAACCGGGTCTGCCTCTGCACCTGGCAGGGCCGCGCCTGACCGCCCACCGGCGGCCGGCACGCGGGGGCCTCCGCTACCGCCGGCTTCGAGCGGGGGCCTCCGCTACCGCCGGGGTCGAGCGGGCGTCCGCTACCGCAGGCGGCGGGCGGGGCCCGTCCGCTGTCGCAGGCGTTGACCCCGGGTCGTCGTCTCAGCGCAGCACGCGGGCGGCGACCTTGAGGTCGGCGACCAGGCCGTCGTACGCGACGTCCTGGTTGTCGGCGCGCAGCACCGCCGACGGGTGGATGGTGGCGAGCAGCCGGGTCTCGGGGGCGTCGGTCACCTTCCCGGCGCTGTCCACCGGCACCTGGGCGAAGTCCTCCGGGCGCTGGGCGGCGGCGGGCCAGGACATCAGCTCGCCGCGCTGCCGGGTGACCCGGAACGCCGGGCCGAGCAGTGCCTTGGCGGCGGTGGCGCCGAGCACCACGATCAGGTCCGGGCGAAGCCGGGCGAACTCGGCGACCAGCCAGGGCCGGCAGGCGGTGATGTGCACCCGGTCCGGCGTCTGGTGGATCCGGCGCTTGCCGCGCAACTCGAAGCGGAAGTGCTTCACGGCGTTCGTGATGTACACCCGGTCGGCGGGGATCCCGGCGTCGTCCACCGCCCGGCGCAGCACCCGGCCCGCCGGACCGACGAAGGGCAGACCCTGCCTGTCCTCCATGTCGCCGGGCTGTTCCCCCACGAAGACCACCCGGGCGCTCTCGTCGCCCCGGCCGAAAACGGTCTGGGTGGCGTCCCGGTAGAGCTCGCAACCCCGACAGTCGACCGCCGCGGCCCGGAGCTGGTCGATGGTTCTCGCCCGGGGCGGAATGAACTCCTGGGCGCCGGGCGTCTCGGTCTCGGCCATGGCGACTTTTATATACCGGTTTCGCCAGCCCTGCCGGGCACCCGGCCGGCCGCTCGTTCCGGGCCGGCCGCTCGTTCCGGAACGGCCGCTCGTCTCGGGCCGGCCGTGGGATCAGTAGCCGTTGCCGCCACCGCCACCGCGCGAGGCCAGCGCGATCGCGATGATGATCAGGATGATCACCACGGCGGCCACGCCGATCCAGATACCGGTCCGGGACCTGTTGGCAGCCATTCGCCCCACCTCCGCGCCGGGCCTACCCGCTCCACCGCCCGCCATGCCTGGCCGTACCCGGTGCCGGGCGCGAGATGCGGCATCCCGGGCCTTCCGACGCCCGGGATGCCACGACATGCCGCATGTCGCCCGCCGGCCCGCGCCCCCCGGGCCGGCGGCGGGGTCAGGCGGTGAAGCCGGCGGGGGCGGGACGGACCACGCGGGCCACCGCCGCGGCGAGCGGGGCCAGGTCGGCCTCGTCCAGGGAGCTGACCGTGATCCGTACGCCGGGGGCGGCGGCGATCCGGTGCAACGCGCCGGGGGCGACCGACCAGCCGGCGTCGCGCAGCGCGGTGACCGCCAGGGTCTCGTCCGGCACCGGGACCCAGACGTTGATCCCGGTCCGCCCGTGCGCGGCCACCCCCAGCGCGGCCAGGGCCGCGACCAGCCCGTCGCGCCGCCGCTCGTAGCTCTCCCCGGCCCGCCGTACCAGGTCGGTGGTGGCCGGGTCCTGCCAGAGCGCCAGCACCAGGCGTTGCAGCACGGTGGAGACCCAGCCGGCGCCGACCCGGGCCCGGCCGGCCACCCGGGCCACCGTGGCCTCGTCGCCGGTGAGCACCGCCAGCCGCAGATCCGGGCCGTAGGGCTTGCTCACCGACCGGACGAAGGCCCACGCCGGGGTCGCCCCGGCGAGCGGGTGCAGCGGTACGCCGGCCAGTTCGGCGGCGTGGTCGTCCTCGATCAGCAGCAGGTCGGCCCGGCCGGCGAGGAGCGTACGCAGGGCGCCGGCACGCTCGGCGGAGACGGCGGCGCCGGTCGGGTTCTGGGCCCGGCTGGTGACGACCAGGGCGCGCGCCCCGGCGGTCAGCGCGGCTCGGACCCCCGGCTCGCTGGGGCCCTCGTCGTCCACCGGCACGCCGATCGGGCGCAGCCCGAGCGCGGCGATCAGGTCGAGCAGGTTGGCCCAGCCGGGGTCCTCGACGGCGACCGCGTCGCCCGGGCGCAGGTGGGCGGCGAGCAGCCGCTCGATGCCGTCGAGCGCGCCCCCGGTGACGGTGATCTCCTCGGCCGGCACGCCGTCGGCGGCGAGCCGGTCGCGGGCCGCGGCGGCCAGCGCCGGCAGGACCGGGGTGGCCGCGTAGCCGCTGGGCGCGCCGATCTCGGCGGCGAGCAGGGCCAGGTGTGGGCCGAGCGGCGGCAGCAGCCGGCTGTCGGGCTGGCCGGCGGAGAGGTCGCGGGCGCCGGGCAGCGGCGGTGGCATGAGCGCCGCGCGTCGGGTGGCCACCGGCGGCCGGGGGCGGACCCGGGTGCCGTGCCGTCCGGCGGTGGCGACCAGGCCGCGCTGCCGCAGCTCCTGGTAGGCCTTGGCCACGGTGGCCGGGCTGACGGCCAGCGCGGCGGCGAGGGCGCGGACGGCCGGCAGGGCGTCGCCGGGGGCGAGGGCGCCGGTGCGGATGCCGGTTTCCACGCTGGCCGAAATCTCGGCGGAGGAGGAACCGGCGATCTGATAACGTGCTGCCACAGTTCGGAGATTGTACTAGAACAAAGGTGGGATGTCACATGTACCCCCGGACCGAACGGACCACCGCCACCCGGACGCGAGACCGGATGAGCTACGACGAGGCTGCCGCCCACGCCGTGCTGGACGAGGCCTACCACTGCGCGCTCGGGTTCACCGTGGACGGCGAGCCGCGCGTGCTGCCCACCCTGCACGTGCGCCTCGGGGACACCCTCTACCTGCACGGCTCCACCGGCAGCCGCCCGCTGCTGGCCGCGCGGGGCGACGCCGGGCTGCCGGTCTGCGTCGCGGTCACCCTGCTCGACGGACTGATCTACGCCCGGTCCCAGTTCCACCACAGCGCCAACTACCGCTCGGTCGTCGCCCACGGCACCGCCCGCCTGGTCGCCGACGAGCGGGAGAAGGCCGCCGTGCTGACCGCGCTGGTGGAGAAGGTGGCGACCGGCCGGTCCACCGACAGCCGGCCGCCGAGCCGCAGGGAACTGGCCGAGACGGCCGTGCTGGCGCTGCCGCTGCGCGAGGTGTCGGTCCGCACCCGGACCGGGGGCGTCAACGACGACCCGGCCGACCTCGACCTGCCGTACTGGGCCGGGGTGGTGCCGCTGCGGCTCACCCCCGGGCCGCCGGAGCCGGCCGCCGGGGTCAGCGCGCCGCTGCCGGCGTACCTGCGGGCGGAGCGCTCGCCCTGGCTGGAGCCGGTGGTGCTGCGCGGCGAGCACGTCGTGCTGGAGCCGCTGGACGAGTCCCACGCCGAGGAGCTGTACGCCGCCCTCGACGACGAGGAGGTCTGGCGGTACGTCGGCAGCCCGCGCCCGACCGGCGTGGCGGAGATGGCCGGCTACCTCCGGGCCGCGCTCGACGCCAACCGGCGCGGCGTACGGACCCCCTGGGTGCAGCGCTGCGCGGTGACCGGGGCGGTGGTGGGCACCACCTCCTACCACGAGCCGGACCCCGAACTGCGTGCCGTGGAGATCGGCTACACCCAGCTCGGCAAGCCGTGGTGGCGCAGCGGGATCAACACCGAGGCCAAGCTGCTGCTGCTCACCCGGGCCTTCGAGGAGCTGGACGCGATCCGGGTCACCTGGCAGACCAGCACCCTCAACGAGCGCTCGCAGCGGGCCATCGAGCGGCTCGGCGCCACCCGGGAGGGGACGCTGCGGTCCAACCGGCGCCGCGCCGACGGCAGCTGGCGGCAGTCCGCGCTCTACTCCATGCTCGCCGAGGAGTGGCCGAACGCACAGGTCAAGCTCCGGGAAAGGCTTCGCCCCGCGGCGGCCCCGGCGGCATGATGTCCGGCGTGCTGGGCATCACCGACATCTGGACGTACGTGCTGGGGACCGTGGCCATCGTGCTGCTGCCCGGGCCGAACTCGCTCTTCGTGCTCTCCACCGCCGCCCGGCGGGGTGTGGGCACCGGTTACCGGGCCGCCGGCGGCGTGTTCGTCGGCGACTCGGTGCTGATGGTCCTCTCCGCCGCCGGGGTGGCGTCGCTGCTCAAGGCGTACCCGCCGCTCTTCCTGGTGATCAAGTACGCGGGCGCCGCGTACCTCGGCTATGTGGGGTTGACCATGCTGCGCGGCGCGTGGCGGCGCTGGCGCGACCGCAACGACCCGGCCGCGCCGCGGCTGATCGACGCGGCGGAACCGGCCGCGCTGCGCAGCCCGTTCCGCAAGGCGCTGGTGATCAGCCTGCTCAACCCGAAGGCGATCCTCTTCTTCATCTCGTTCTTCATCCAGTTCGTCGACCCCGGGTACCCCTGGCCGGCGCTGTCGTTCCTGCTGCTCGGGCTGATCGCCCAGGTGACCAGCGCGCTCTACCTGTCCGCGCTGATCTTCGCGGGCACCTTCCTGGCCGCCCAGTTCCAGCGCCGCCGCCGGCTCGCCGCCGGCGCCACCACCGGCGTGGCGGTGCTCTTCCTCGGCTTCAGCCTCAAGCTCGCCACCGCCTCCGGCTGACCCGAGGCTCCGCTCGCCGCCCGCGCCGGCCGCCGGCGGCGGGAGTGCGCCGCCGGCCTCAGGTGCCGTCGCCGCCACCACCGCCGCCGCCGACACCGGCGCCACCGGCCGTGCCGCCCAGCCCGTAACCCGGCGCCACCGGCTCGTCCGGGGGGCGGCTGACGTGCGCGGACTCGCTGATCGTGGCGGACCAGTCGGCGTGCGCCGCGGCGGCCGCGTGCCGGTTGATGGTGTGCCGCAGCCAGCCGTCCACGGTGGCGACCCAGTCCCGCCGGTCGGCGCCGGCGTGCCAGATCCGGAACCGGCTGATGCTCTGGTGGGTCACGCCGGCCAGGGCGAGCCGGCGGTCCACCCAGAGCACCACCTCCAGCCCGGCCGCGTTCGTCACGAAGATCACCTCCAGTTCGGTGATCGGCCCGGCGTAGAGCGGGGCCACCCAGTACCCGAGGCGCTGGTGCACCGGCAGCGTCTGCGTCACCCCGGGCAGCCGGCCGTGCTGCAGCCCGGCCTGCCGCATGACGAAGCCCAGCGTGTCCAGCGCCGCCAACACGTGCTGCTGGGTGGGTAGCGGGTGCACGAAGACCGGCACCATCGCCCCCTGATCGAGGTCGGGGTCGACCGACACCTCGGTGCGCAGGCCGGTACGCAGGCTCATCAGCGGCACCCCACCGAACACGGTCACCGGGGTCTCCCAGGGCAGCGGGAGGGCGAAATCGACCGCTCGCCGCCGTCCCGCCGGCACCACGAACCGGCCGGCGATCGGCACCTGGTGGTACTGCACCAGCCGGCGGGGCGCCTCCGGGTCCGCCGGCTCCGCCTGGGCAACCAGCCCGAGGCGGACGTGCCGGACCGGGACATCGGTGCCGCCGGCCGTCAGGGTCACCCGGCCGGGCAGGCGCAGACCCGGGCGGGTGCTCGGGCTGGTGAGCGTGGTGCTCACCGAGAGCCCGGTCCACACCGACTCCGACGACACCCCGGTCAGCCGCACCCCCGCACCCCCTCCCCGACCCGCCGGCATTCCCGGTGGCCCGGCGGCCACTCCTGCCCGGCCCGCCGTCTGGGTGCGTTTGTCGTCGCTCCAGCCACAACGAACGCACCCGGAGACGGATCGGATGCCCCCGGCGGAGCGCGCGCCGGCGCGGCCGGAGACGAGCCGGCCGCCGGATCGTGGCGACCCGGCGGCCGGACGGAAGGACGGAAGGGAGGTGGTCAGCGCAGCCGGCGGCCCCGGGGCACCGGGTCGGTCTCGTCGTCGAACTCGCCGATGACCTCCTCGAGGAGGTCCTCCAGGGCGACGAAACCGATCGGCCGGGTCGGGCCGCCGCCGTTGCGGACCAGCGCCAACTGGGCCTGCCGGCCCCGCATCGCCGCCACCGCCTCGGTGACCGAGGCCTCGGCCGGCAGGGTGAACGCCGGGGTCATCAGCTCGTCGGCGATCGCCGGGCGGCCGGTGGTGACCGCCCGCACCGCCTCGCGGACGTGCACCAGGCCGCAGACCTCGCCGCCGGCGTCCACCACGGCCAGCCGGGACCGGCCGCTGTCCCGCGAGACGTGCTCGATCCGCTCGGCCGGGTCGTCCCGGCGGACCGTGACGATCCGGTCGAACGGCTCCATCACCTGCGCCACCGTGGTGCCCTGCAACTCCAGCATGCTGGTCAGCATCTGGTGCTGCTCCGCGCCGAGCAGCCCGTGCTCGCGGGACTGCTCCAGCAGGATGCGCAGCTCGTCCGGGCCGTGCACCTGGGCGAGCTGGTCCTGCTGGCGTACGCCCACCAGCCGCAGCACGGCGTTCGCGAGCGCGTTCAGCGCGGACAGCACCGGGCGTGCCACCCGGGCGAAGGCCCGGAACGGCAGCGCCAGCAGGGTGGCCGAGCGCTCCGCGTCGGTGATCGCCCACGACTTCGGGGCCATCTCGCCGACCACCAGGTGCAGGAAGGTCACCAGCGCCAGCGCGAACACCAGCGCCACCGCGTGGCTGACCGCCAGCGGCAGCCCGACGGCGTGCAGCAGCGGGCTGAGCAGGTGCTCGATGGCCGGCTCGGCCAGCGCACCGAGGCCAAGCGTGCACAGGGTGATGCCGAGCTGCGCGCCGGCCAGCATCAGGCTCAGCTCGCGTACCCCGTCCAGCGCGGCGCGGGCCGCCCGGCCGCCACCGGCGGCCAGCTGCTCCAGCCGGTAGCGCTTCGCCGCCACCAGGGCGAACTCGGCGGCCACGAAGAACGCGTTGAGCGCCAGCAGCACCACGGAGAAGAACAGCGCGAAACCGGGGCTCATGCCAGGTCCTCCGGACGCTCGCCCGCGGTCATCCGCAGCAGGACGGAATCGGCCACGTGCCGGTCCACGGCCAGCACCTCGACCAGGGCGCGCGGCTCGTGCGCCGACTCCTCCCCGTCGGCGGCCAGCGCGATCTCCAGCCGGTCGCCCACCTCGGGCACCCGGCCCAGCTCCCGCATGACCAGGCCGGAGAGGGTGTCGTACTCGGGCCCCTCGGGCAGCGCGATGCCGGTGCTGTCGGCGACCTCGTCGATCCGCCAGCGGGCCGGCACCACCCAGGAGCCGTCGTCCTGCCGGGCCGGGGCCCGCTCCGGCGGGTCGTCCTCGTCCCGGATCGGCCCGACCAGCTCCTCGGCGATGTCCTCCAGCGTGATCACGCCGGCGAAGCCGCCGTACTCGTCGACCACGCAGGCGAGCTGCCGGTGGCCGACCCGCAGCCGGTCCAGCACCGTCGGCAGCGGCAGCGTCTCGGGCACCAGCAACGGGGGTACGGCCACCGCGCCCACCCGGGTGGTGGCCCGCCGCGCCGGGGGCACCCCGAGCACGTCGGCGATGCCGATCACGCCGACCAGGTCGTCGACGCCCTCGGCGCCGCGCACCGGGAACCGGGAGTGGCCGGTGTCGAGCAGCTCGACGACCCGGCTGACCGGCTCGTCGGCCCGTACGGTGTGCACGTCGACCCGGGGCACCATGGCCTCCCCGGCGGTCAGCTCCCGGAAGTCCAGACCCCGGTCGAGCAGGTCGGACATCGCGGCGTCCAGGTGCCCCTCCTCCCGGGACTCGGCGATGATCTGTTCCAGGTCCTCCGGGGTGGCACCGCTGGGCAGCTCCTCGATCGGCTCGATGCCGACCCGGCGGAGCAGCCGCACGGCGGCCCGGTCGAAGAGGGTGACCAGCGGGCCGGCCACCCGCAGATACATCAGGGTGGAGCGGGCCAGCGCCCGGGCCAGCGGCACGGACCGGGCGATGGCCAGGTTCTTCGGGGCCAGCTCGCCGAGGACCATCTGCACCACGGTGGCGATGACCAGGGCCAGCGCCACCGACAGCGGCAGCGCCACGGTGGTGGAGAGCCCGGCGAGGCCGAGCAGGTCGGCCAGCCCCGCGCCCAGGTACGGCTCGGCCACGTAACCGACCAGCAGGGCGGTCACGGTGATGCCGAGCTGGGCGCCGGAGAGCATGAAGGAGAGCCGCCCGGTGACCTCCAGGGCCCGGGCGGCCGGCTGGTCGCCGCCGTCGGCGAGCTGCTTGAGCTTGCCCCGGTCCACGGCGACGTAGCCGAACTCCTGCGCCACGAAGTATCCGGTGGCGGCGGTGAGCACGATGATGAGGGCGAGGCCCACGAGGATCAGCACGGGAGGTTCAGGGCTCCCGGGTCCGTCGGGGCGAGTGGATGCCGGGTATGACCCGGCCGGCTACTGCTGCCCTCCTGGGCAGAGGAGTCGATCATGCAGCCATTTTATCGGTGACCGCTGGACGTTCGCTGAGGGTGCCGGGAAGCCCGCTCCTCGTCCGGTTCACCGCCCGGCCAGCTCGTCGGCTTCCAGCAGGTCCCGGTCGATCCGCCCGGACCGGTACGCGGCCCGCCCGATCATCTGGGCGGACACCGGGGCGGTGGCCAGTTGGAAGATCGCGACCAGCACGATCATGCCGAGGTCCGAGCCGGTACGCAGCCGCAGCGCGAGACCGGCGATCAGCAGCAGCACGCCGAGCACCTGCGGCTTCGTGGCGGCGTGCATCCGGCTCAGCACGTCCGGGAAGCGCATCACCCCGATGCCGGCGGCCAGGCTGAGCAGCGCGCCGGCCAGCAGGCAGGCCCCGCCCAGCCAGTCGGCCACGGTGCCCGTCACACCTCCTCCCGGACAGCGAACCGGACCAGCGACACCGAGCCGACGAAGCCCAGCAGGGAGAGCACCACCAGCACCGGCAGGGTGGCGGCGTGCCGGTTGATCGCCGCCTCCGCGCCGACCGCGCCGAGCATGGTGGAGAGCAGCAGGTCGGCGCCGACGATCCGGTCCAGCAGCGACGGCCCGCGGTAGATCCGGGCCAGGGCGAGCAGCGCGGTGGCCGAGAACAGTCCGGTCAGCGCGACGGCGAGCAGCGTGGTCATGGTCGGGTCCTCCGGTCGTCGGGTCCGGTGTGCAGCCGGCGTACCTCCTCGGCGGAGCCGACGGCGCGGACGATGCGCCGCTCGACGTCGCGGATCCGCTCCCGGCTGCCGGCCAGGTCTTCCGGGCCGCGCACGTCGAGCACGTGCACGTAGAGCACGCCCTTCTCCCGGTCCACGTCCACGATCAGGGTGCCCGGGACCAGGGAGATCACCTCGGCGGTGAGGGCCAGGTTGAGGTCGGTGCGGATCCGCAGCGGGACCCCGATGATCGCGCCGCGCGGCCGGAATCCGGGGCGGACCGCGATGGCCGCCACGTGCACGCTGGCGCTGATCAGCTCGCCGACGAAGGTGACCGTCAGGACCAGCAGCGGGCCGAGGCGCAGCCGGCCGCCGAAGGTCACCGGCGGAAGCGGGAAGAACAGCAGCACGGCCACGCCGATGACGACGCCGCCCAGCAGGTTGGCCCAGGAGAGGTCGCCCCAGAGGAGCAGCCAGATGGCCACCAGCCAGCCGAGCGCGGCGGCCTGGTCGCGCCGCCGCCCACGCCATCCGCGCCACCCGGTCGGCGGCCGGACGGCCCCGCCACCGGGCGGCGGGGACGCGGCCCGGTCGGCGCTCACCGGGCCTCCGGCGGCAGCACGGCCCGCACGTACGGGGTGCGCTCGCGCAGGTCGGTGGCGGCGTCCGCGGTGACCCGGAACAGCGGCCCGGCGGCCAGGGTGAGCCCCACGCCGAGCGCCACCAGGGTGGCGGTGGCCCCCACCATCAGCTTCGGCAGGCGGGCCGGCCGGTCGGTGACGGCCAGCCGGGGTGCCCGCCAGAACGCGATGTTCCACACCCGGGACGCGGCGTAGAGGGTGAGCAGGCTGGTCAGCGTGCCCGCGCCGACGAGCACCCCGGGCAGCGTCCCGCCGGCCGCCACGCCGGCCTGGAGCAGCCCGAGCTTGCCGAGGAAACCGGAGAACGGCGGGATGCCGGCCAGGTTCATGGCCGGCACGAAGAAGAGCACCGCGAGCAGCGGGGCGACCCGGGCCAGCCCGCCGAGCCGGCGCAGGTCGGTGCTGCCGGCCCGCTCCTCGACCAGGCCGGCGACCAGGAAGAGGGTGGTCTGGATGGTGATGTGGTGCACCACGTAGAAGATCGCCCCGGTGAGGCCGGCGACGGTGCTCAACGCCACCCCGAAGATCATGTAGCCGATGTGGCTGACCAGCGTGAATGAGAAGAGCCGCTTCATGTCGGACTGGGCCACCGCGCCGAGGATGCCGACCAGCATGGTCAACCCGGCCACCACCATGAGCAGGTTGGCGACCTCGCCGCCGGGGAAGAGCAGGGTCTCGGTGCGGATGATCGCGTAGACGCCGACCTTGGTGAGCAGGCCGGCGAAGACGGCGGTGACCGGGGCCGGCGCGGTCGGGTAGCTGTCCGGCAGCCAGGCGGAGACCGGGAAGACCGCCGCCTTGATACCGAAGGCGAGCAGCAGCATCAGCTGCAACATCAG
The DNA here is from genome assembly GCF_040655175.1 of Micromonospora sp. NPDC050495. NCBI lineage: Bacteria > Bacillati > Actinomycetota > Actinomycetes > Micromonosporales > Micromonosporaceae > Micromonospora > Micromonospora sp. NPDC050495. The sequence goes on from NZ_JBFAJK010000004.1 coordinate 187,927, forward strand.
CCGTACGCCGTCCGGCAGCGCGTCCAGGCGGCCGGCGAGCTGGGCCATGTTGAGGGTGCCGGTGGCCGCGTACACCAGGCCCACCGCGGTCAGGAAGATCATCGAGGAGATGATGCTGACCACCACGTACGTCGAACCGGTCCGGATCCGCACCTCGGTGCCGCCGAGGGTGATCAGCACGAAGCTCGCGGCCAGCAGGATCTCGAAGCCGACGAAGAGGTTGAACAGGTCCCCGGCGAGGAACGCGTTGGTCACCCCGGCGGTCAGCACCAGGTAGGTCGGGTGGTAGATGCTCACCGGCGCGGCCTCGCTGGTCTCCCCCCGGCCCTGCCCGATCGAGTAGAGCAGCACGCAGAGGGTGACCGCGGCCGACACCACCAGCATCAGCGCCGCCAACTGGTCGGCCACCAGCACGATGCCGACCGGCGCCGGCCAGCCGCCCACCTGGACCACGAGCGGCCCGTGCCGGTACGCCTCGACCAGCAGCGCCACCGCGACCGCCAAGGTGGTGAGCAGCCCGAGCACGCTGACCGACCGCTGCAACCGGGGCCGGTTGGCCAGGATCAGGGTGAGCGCCGCGCCGAGCAGCGGCACCACCACCGGCAGCGGCACCAGGGCGGGACTCACGGCGTCACCGTCGTTCGCGACTGCGGGGCTCGCCGGACCGGCTCACTCCTCGCGCTCACGGGGCCGATCTCTGTTCGCGACTGCGGGGCTCGCAGGACCGGCTCACTCCTCGCGCTCACGGGGCCCATCTCTGTTCGCGACTGCGGGGCTCGCAGGACCGGCTCACTCCTCGCGCTCACGGGTGCTTCCCGCGGCGGCGCAGCCGGCGCAGTGCCGGCTCGGGGTCCACCTGCTCGGGGTCGTTGTCCGGCCCCTCGCCGCCGAGGTCCGCGGTGGCCACCTCGTTGCGGTCGGCGAGCCGGACGACCTGTTGGTCCTCCAGGTCGTCCTGCACCTCGTCGTCGCCGGTCAGGTACCAACTGCGGTACGCCACCGCGAGCAGGAACGCGGTCAGCCCGAACGTGATCACCACGGCGGTGAGCACCATGGCCTGCGGCAGCGCGTCGCTCATCTCGGCGGCCGGCACGGTGCCCGCCAGCGGCGCCGCGCCGGACCGGCCGGCGAGCAGGATCAGCAGGTTCACCCCGTTGCCGAGCAGGATGACCCCGAGCAGGATCCGGGTCAGGCTGCGTTCCAGCACCAGCGTGACGCCGGTGGCCACGAGCACCCCGACGGCGATCACCAGGACCAGGGTGGGCCCCGCGGCGCCCCGACTCACGGCGACACCTCCGGTCCCCCCTCCGGCTGCACGGCGAGGCCGCGGGCCGGCTCGCCGGCCGCCTCGACGTGCCGGTCCACCTCGGCGCCGAGGCTGCGCAGGATGTCCAGCATCAGCCCGACCACCACCAGGTAGACGCCGATGTCGAAGAAGAGCGAGGTGACCACGTAGGCGTGGCCGACCAGGGGCAGCCAGAAGTCCACCTTGACGCTCTGCAGCACGTCTCCGGTGAGCAGCAGCCCGAGCGCCCCGCCGCCGACCGCCACGCCCAGCCCCGCGCCGAGCACGGTTCCGGCCCCGACGGGCGCGGCCTCGGCCAGTTCGTACCGGCCGCCGGCCAGGTAGCGGACGGTCAGCGCGAGGCCGGCGACCAGCCCGCCGGTGAACCCGCCGCCGGGCGCGTTGTGCCCGCTGAAGAGGAGGAACAGGGAGAGCAGCAGCACGGTGTGGAAGATCAGCCGGGTGACCACCTCGAAGACGATCGAGCGGCGCCGGGCGTGCAGGGTGTTGCCGCCGCGCAGCCACACCGTCGGCCCGTCGCGGCGGGGAGCGGCCGGCCGGGGGCGGCGCGGCCGGGGCCCGGTGCGGGACCGCTCGAAGATCAGGCTGGCCACCCCGGTCGCGGTCACCACCAGCACCGACAGCTCCCCCATGGTGTCCCAGGCGCGGATGTCCACCAGGGTCACGTTGACCACGTTGCGGCCGTAGCCCTGCGCGACCGCCAGGTCGGGAAAGGCGAGCGAGATCGACGGGAACCGGCGGGCGCCCGCGGCGGCCAGCGTGAGGCCGGCCACCACCAGTCCCGTCGCGAGCCCGATCGTCCGGCGCACCCAGCGGCTGCGGCGCAGCGGCCGGGCCGAGAAACGTTCCGGCAGCCGGCGCAGCACCAGCACGAACACCGCGATGGTGGCGGTCTCCACCAGGAACTGGGTGAGCGCCAGGTCGGGCGCGCCGTAGAGCACGAACATCATCGCGGTGCCGTAGCCGGTGACCCCGACCAGCAGCATCGCGGTGAGTCGACGCCGGGCCCCGACGGCGATCAGCGCGGCCACCGCGATCACCACGCACACCACCAGTTGGACGGGGCTGTCCCAGACCGCCAGCCCGACCCGCCACGGCCGGGTGGTCAGCATGACCATGCCGGGCACCAGCACCAGGCTGAGCAGGATGGTGCCCAGGTACTGCGGCAGGGCGCCGCGCTGGGTGGCGCCGGTGACCTCGATGGCCAACCAGTCGAACCGGTGGGTGACCCACTCGTACCCCTGGTTGCCGCTGACCGGGAAGCGGAGCCGGGACAGCGCGGGCGCCAGCGGGCCTCGGACCAGGTGCAACGCCACGCCGCCGGCCACCGCGACGGCGGACAGGCCGAGCGCCGCGGTCGGTCCGTGCCAGAGCGCCAGGTGCTCCTCGACCGGGCCGAACCGCGCGGCGTACGGGTCGAGCAGCCCACCGATCCAGCCGGCGGCCGGGCCGGCGGCCAGCCCGGCGACGGCGAGCAGGGCCGGGGGTACGAGCATCGCGGCGGGTGGCCGCGTCAGGTCGGTGGTCGGCACGCCGGGCCGGGAGGCGAACGCGCCCCAGACGAAGCGGATGCTGTACGCGACGGTCAGCGCGGTCCCCGCGACCAGGACCGCGAGCACCAGCGGCTGGTCGGTGAACGCGGCGAGGAGGGCCTCCTTGGCCACGAAGCCGAGCAGCGGCGGCAGCCCGGCCATCGACGCGGCGGCCAGCGCGGCGACCGTGGCCAGCACCGGCGCGGAACGCCCCAGGCCGGAGAGTTCCCGCAGGTCGCGGCCGCCCGCGCTGTGGTCGAGCAGGCCCACGACGAGAAAGAGCGCCGCCTTGAACAGCGCGTGCGCCAGCAGCATCGCCACGCCGGCGAGGGCCGCCTGCGGGGTGCCCGCGCCGAGCACCACGGTGAGCAGGCCGAGCTGGCTGACCGTGCCGTACGCCAGCAGCAGCTTCAGGTCGGTCTGCCGCAGCGCCGCCCAGCCGCCGGCGACCAGGGTGATCAGCCCGGCGACCACGGTGACCGGCCGCCACGGGCCGACCGGGGCCAGCGCCGGGCCGAGCAGCCCGATCAGGAACACCCCGGCCTTCACCATCGCCGCGGCGTGCAGGTACGCGCTGACCGGTGTGGGCGCGGCCATCGCCACCGGCAGCCAGGCGTTGAACGGGAACACCGCGGACTTCGCCAGGGCCCCGGCGAGGACGAGCAGCACGGCGAGGACGAGGTACCCGCCGGTGGGCGGCGGCACCGCGGTGATCACGGACCAGCGGTAGCTGCCGGCGTGCTGGCCGAGCAGCAGGAACCCGACCAGCATGGCCAGCCCGCCCAGCGTGGTGATGGTGAGCGCCTGGACGGCCGCCCAGCGGCTGGACCGGCGCTCGGTGCTGTGCCCGATGAGCAGGTAGGAGAAGACGGTGGTCAGTTCCCAGAAGACGTAGAGCAGCAGCAGGTCGTCGGAGACGACCAGGCCGATCATGGCGCCGGCGAAGGCGACCATGATGGACGCGTACCGGGCCAGCCCGATCGAGCCGGTGTGGAAGTAGCGGGCGGAGTAGACCAGCACCAGCGCGCCGACCCCGCCGACCAGCAGCATCATCAGCCAGGACAGGGTGGTGACCCGCAGCGCCACGTCGAGCTGGAGCTGGGCGATCCAGGGGTACGTCTCGACCACCGCGCCGCCGTGCCGGACCGCGCCGGTGTGCGCGATCGCCCATCCGACGGCGGCGGCCGGTGCGGCGGCGAGCGGGTAGCACGCGCGCGGGCCCCACCGGCGCACCAGCAGCGGCGCCACCAGGGCCGCCACCAGGTGCAGGATCAGCAGGACGAGCACGGGTACTCCAGGTCGAGGTGGCCGCGCGCGGGCACGCCGCGGCCAGACCGATCAGACGTCAGATCGCCCGCCGCCGGGCGTTTTTCCGGAAACCCGTCCCGGCCGCCCGCCCCGGGTCAGCGCAGGGCGGGGTCGGCGGCGGTGCGGTCGCGGCGGGTCTCCACCAGCAGGTCGGGGCGGCCGAGCTGGAGCACGGCCTTGTTCACCACCCGCTGCGCGGCGGCCAGCGAGCGCACCGGCAGCTGGGCGCCGCGGCTCTCCCGCCGCAGGACGAAGTAGTGCACGGCGGCGCGGACCAGCCCTCGGTCGGCGGCGCTGGATCCGGCGGTGGCGACGACCAGTTCGCGCAGACAGTGGGCCAGTTCCTCGGCGAGCTGCAGCTCGGGGCCGTGCAGGCCGGCGCGGAGCGCGGCGAGGTGGCCGTCGACCTTCCGGATGAGCACGTCGGTGCCGGCTCCCGAGCCCCGCTCCTCGACGCTCATCCATGCCTCCCTGCCGCTGCGTTGCGGGTGAAGTTACTTTATGTTGTGCCGTACAAGCAAGCAGTTAAGTAAGACTTAACGCTAGTAACACCTCATTTGACGCGCAAGCCATCGAGCCCGGAAGAACCGGACCCGCCCGGGGGCCAATTGTCGGACCGCCGGGGCAGGATGGGGGACGTGGCGGACGAGGTGACCCGGAGCAGGGCGGTGCTGGCCGAGTTCGGCGCGGCCACCCGGGAGTGGTTCGACGCCGCCTTCGCCGCGCCGACCGCCGCCCAGGCCGGCGCGTGGCGATCGGTCGCCGCAGGCCGCAACGCCCTCGTCGTCGCCCCCACCGGTTCCGGCAAGACCCTGGCCGCGTTCCTCTGGTCGCTCGACCGGCTGGCCAAGGAGCCGCCACCGGCCGAGGCCCGGCACCGCTGCCGGGTGCTCTACGTCAGCCCGCTCAAGGCGCTCGCCGTCGACGTCGAGCGCAACCTGCGCGCCCCGCTCGCCGGGATCCGGCAGGCCGCCACCCGGCTCGGCCTCGCCCCGCCCGACATCACCGTCGGCATGCGTACCGGCGACACCCCGGCCGACGAGCGGCGGGCCTTCGCACGCACCCCACCGGACATCCTCATCACCACGCCGGAGTCGCTCTTCCTCCTGCTCACCTCCGCGGCCCGGGACTCGCTGCGCGGCGTCCGGACGGTCATCGTCGACGAGGTGCACGCGGTCGCCGGCACGAAGCGCGGCGCCCACCTGGCGCTCTCCCTGGAGCGGCTGGACGCCCTGCTCGACGCGCCGGCCCAGCGGATCGGCCTCTCCGCCACCATCCGGCCGATCGACGCCTGCGCCCGCTTCCTCGGCGGGGCCCGCCCGGTCGACGTGGTGCAGCCGCCCAGCAGCAAGACCATCGAGGTCAGCGTCCAGGTCCCGGTGGAGGACATGACCCGCCTCGACGAGCAGGAACCGCCCGAGGACGAGCTCGGCGGGCTCGGGCCCCGGCGCGCCTCCATCTGGCCCGCCGTGGAGGAACGGGTCTTCGCGCTGATCCGCTCACACCGGTCGACCATCGTCTTCACCAACTCCCGACGCAGCGCCGAGCGGCTCTGCGCCCGGCTGAACGAGCTGGCCGCCGAGGAACTGGCGGCGTCGGCCGGCCCGGACGGCGACGGCGGCCCGGGCGGGCCGCGCGGCGCGGAGGCGTTCGGCGGGCCGGTCGGGCCGCTGCGCGCGCCCCGGCAGCCCGCGGAGGTGATGGCCCAGTCCGGGGCCGCGGCCGGCGCGCCGCCGGTGATCGCCCGGGCCCACCACGGCAGCGTCTCCCGGGAGGAGCGCAAGCACATCGAGGAGGCGCTGAAGTCCGGCCAGCTCCCGGCCGTGGTGGCGACCTCCAGCCTCGAGCTGGGCATCGACATGGGCGCGGTCGACCTGGTGGTGCAGATCGAGGCGCCACCCAGCGTCGCCGCCGGCCTGCAACGGGTCGGCCGGGCCGGGCACCAGGTCGGCGCGGTCTCCCGGGGCGTGGTCTTCCCCAAGCACCGCGGCGACCTGCTCTCCTGCACCGTGGTCGCCGAACGGATGGGCACCGGCGCGATCGAGGAGCTGCACTACCCGCGCAACCCGCTCGACGTGCTGGCCCAGCAGATCGTGGCCATGGTGGCCCTGGAGCCGTGGCGGGTGGGTGACCTGGCCGTGCTGGTCCGCCGGGCGGCTCCCTTCGCCGAGCTGCCCGACTCGGCGCTGCACGCGGTCCTCGACATGCTCTCCGGGCGCTACCCGTCGACCGCGTTCGCCGAGCTGCGCCCCCGGCTGGTCTGGGACCGGGCCACCGATGTGCTCACCGGCCGGCCCGGCGCGCAGCGCCTGGCCGTGACCAGCGGCGGCACCATCCCCGACCGGGGCCTGTTCGGCGTCTTCCTGGCCGGCGCGGAACGCGCCGCCCGGGTGGGCGAGCTGGACGAGGAGATGGTCTACGAGTCGCGGGTCGGCGACGTCTTCCTGCTCGGCTCGTCGTCCTGGCGGATCGAGGAGATCACCCCCGACCGGGTGCTGGTCTCCCCCGCTCCCGGCCAGGCCGCCCGGATGCCGTTCTGGAAGGGCGACCAGCTCGGCCGCCCGGTCGAGCTGGGCCGGGCGATCGGCGCCCGGGTCCGGGCGCTGGTGCGCCAGTCCGACGCCGACGCGGTGACCGCGTTGCGGGCCGGCGGGCTGGACGACTGGGCCGCCGGCAACCTGCTGGCCTACCTACGCGAGCAGCAGGCGGCCACCCGGTCGCTGCCCGACGACCGCACGGTGGTGGTCGAGCGGTTCCGCGACGAGCTGGGCGACTGGCGGCTCGCCGTGCACTCGGTGCTCGGCGCCCGGGTCAACGGGCCGTGGGCGCTGGCCATCGGCCGCCGGCTCGCCGAGCGCTACGGGGTGGACGCCCAGGTCATGCCCTCCGACGACGGGATCGTGGTCCGGCTGCCGGACACCGCCGAGACCCCGCCCGGCGCCGACGTGGTGGTCTTCGAGCCCGACGAGATCACCCAGTTGGTCGAGGAGTCCGTCGGCACCTCCGCGCTGTTCGCGTCCCGGTTCCGCGAGTGCGCGGCCCGGTCCCTGCTGCTGCCCCGCCGCGATCCGCGCCGCCGCCAGCCGCTCTGGCAGCAGCGCCAGCGCGCCGCCCAACTGCTCGACGTGGCCCGCGAGTACGCCGACTTCCCGGTGACGCTGGAGGCCGCCCGGGAATGTCTCCAGGACGTCTTCGACCAGCCGGCCCTGGCCGGGCTGATGCGCGACCTGGCCGCCCGCAAGGTCCGCCTGGTCGAGGTGGAGTCCGAGCGCCCGTCGCCGTTCGCCCGCTCGCTGCTCTTCGGCTACGTCGGCGCGTTCCTCTACGAGGGCGACGCGCCGCTGGCCGAGCGCCGGGCCGCCGCGCTGGCCCTCGACTCCGGGCTCCTCGGCGAGCTGCTCGGCCGGGTCGACCTGCGGGAGCTGCTCGACCCGGCGGTGCTCGCCGAGACCGAGCGGCAGCTGCGCTGGCTGACCGAGCAGCGCCGCCCCCGCGACGCGGAGGACGTGGTCGAGCTGCTCCGGGTGGTCGGCGACCTCGGCGACGCCGAGCTGGCCGAGCGGGGTGCGCCGGTCGGCTGGCTGGCGGAGTTGGCCGCGGCCCGCCGGGTGCTGCGGGTACGGATCGCCGGCGAGGACCGCTGGGTGGTGGTGGAGGACGCCGCCCGGCTGCGCGACGCGCTCGGCGTGGCGCTGCCCGTCGGGGTGGCCGAGGCGTACCTGACGCCGGTGGCCGACCCGCTCGGCGACCTGGTCGCCCGGTACGCCCGCACCCACGGCCCGTTCGCGACGGCGACCTGCGCCGCCCGGTTCGGGCTCGGCGTCTTCGTGGTGGAGCAGGCGCTGCGCCGGCTCGCCGCCACCGGGCGGGTGGTGTCCGGCGAGTTCGCCCCGGACAGCGTCGGCACCCAGTGGTGCGACGCCGAGGTGCTACGGCTGCTGCGCCGCCGTTCGCTCGCCGCGCTGCGCCGGGAGATCGAGCCGGTGCCGCCCCGGGCGCTGGCCACCTTCCTGCCCCGCTGGCAGCAGGTCGGCTCGTCGGCGCGGGGAGTGGAGGCACTGGCCGCCGCCGTCGAGCAGTTGCAGGGGGCCGCCGTGCCCGCCTCGGCGCTGGAACGGCTGGTGCTGCCCGCCCGGGTCGCCGACTACAGCCCCGCCCAGCTCGACGAGCTCTGCGCCAGCGGGGAGGTGGTCTGGGCCGGCTCCGGCGCGATCTCCGGCGGGGACGGCTGGGTCACCCTGGCGTACGCGGACGTCGCACCGCTGCTGCTCGCGCCGCCGGAGGAGGCGCTGGCGCTCACCCCGCTGCACGAGGCGGTGCTCGACGCGCTCGGCGACGGGCAGGCGCTCTTCTTCCGCTCGCTCGCCGACCGGGTCGGCGCCACCGACGACACCGCGCTGGCCGGCGTGGTCTGGGATCTGGTCTGGGCCGGTCACCTCACCAACGACACCCTCGCGCCGCTGCGGGCCGTGCTCGGCGGCGGCGGGGCGCACCGGTCCCGGCCGGCCGCGCCCCGGACCCGCTACCGGCGGCCCGGCCGGGTCGCGCTGCCCAGCCGCGGTGGGCCGCCCACCGTGGCCGGCCGCTGGTCGCGGCTGCCCGAGCGCGACCTCGACCCCACCCGCCGGGCCGCCGCCCTGGCCGACCTGCTGCTGGAGCGGCACGGTGTGGTGACCCGGGGTGCGGTCATGGCCGAGCAGGTGACCGGCGGCTTCGCGGCGGTCTACCCGGTGCTGGCCGCCCTGGAGGAGCGCGGCGCGGCCCGGCGCGGCTACTTCGTCGAAGGGCTGGGCGCGGCGCAGTTCGCGGTGCCCGGAGCGGTCGACCGGATCCGTGCCCTGGCCGACCCGGCCGGTGAGGCCCGGGGCCGGGGTGGGGCGGCCGTGGTGCTCGCCGCCACCGACCCGGCCAACCCGTACGGCGCGGCGCTGCCCTGGCCGGAACGGGTGGTCGACTCCGGCGACGGATCCGCCCCGGCGACCGGGCACCGGGCCGGTCGCAAGGCCGGCGCGCTGGTCGTGCTGATCGGCGGCGACCTCGTGCTCTATGTGGAGCGGGGCGGGCGCACCATCCTCTCCTTCACCGACGACCCGGAGGTGCTCGCCGCGGGCGGCAAGGCGCTCGCCGACGCGGTGCACTCCGGCGCGCTCGGGGCGATCTCGGTCGAGCGCGCCGACGGCGAGGCGGTGCACTCGTCGCCGCTGCGCGACGCGCTGACCGCCGCCGGTTTCCGCGCCACCCCACGCGGCCTGCGCCTGCGCGGCTGACGACGAGAAAGGACAGCTCGATGGGGCCGATCCGGGTGCGACCCGCCGAGCCAGGCGACCGCGAGCGGCTGGCGGCGCTGCACGGGCGCGAATGGGGCGGCCCGTACGTGGTGGTCCACGACACCCGCTACGACCTGCGGGAGCTGCCCACCCTGGTGGCCGTGGACGGGGCGGGCGAGCTGGCCGGCGCGCTGGTCTACCGGCTCGACACCGAAGGGCTGGAGGTGGTGAGCCTGGCCGCCACCGGCCGGGGGCAGGGCGCCGGCACCGCCCTGCTGGCCGGAGCCGAGGCGGTGGCGGTGGCCGCCGGGGCGGACCGGCTGTGGCTGGTCACGACCAACGACAATCTCGCCGCGCTGCGCTTCTACCAACGTCGGGGGCTGCGTCTCGTGGGGGTGGACGCGGGCGCGGTGGACCGCGCCCGCGCGCTGAAGCCGAGCATCCCGCTGGCCGGCGCCGACCGCATCCCGCTCCACGACGAGCTGCGGCTGGAGCGGCGGCTGAGCCCGGCTCAGGCGAGCTTGGTGAGCACCTCGTCGTAGCGCTTCCGCTCGGTGGTGGAGGTCCGGGTGCCCAGGTAGCTCAGCACCACCGCCCCCTTGCGGAAGGCGTCGCTGCCCCACATCGCGGTCTGGTTGGTGGCCGAGGCCTCGTCGGGGAAGACGTACACGGAGACGGCGTCGGTGGCGACCAGCTGCGCGCAGCCGATGCCCTTGCCGTCCGGCCCGCAGTCCTTCGTCCGGTCCCGGAGGTTCGGCACGGCCAGGCCGGCGGCCTTGAACGCGTCCACCACCCGCCGGGCGGACGGGGCGCCGTCGGCCTTCGTCGGCATGGTGAAGGGCGGGGTGGACGGGCTCTCCGTCGGCTTGCCCTTCGGGCGACCCTCGGCCGCGTTCGGCCCCTCGTCCGGCGCGGCCGGGCTGGTCGCCGGCGCCTTGGACTGGCCGTCGGCCCAGGCTCCGCCGTCCCGGTCGGCGGAGTCCTTGCCGCAGGCGGTCAGCCCGAGGGCGAGGAGAACGGTGGCGGCGGTCGACAACAGGCGAAGGCGTTTCGTCACCCCGGCAGTGTGCCGGACGCCTCCGCCGGCCCGGCACCGGCCGGTCGGTCGGTCGCGGATGCCGGTCCGGGGCGCCCGGCCCAGCCGCTAGCCTGCCGGCATGACCCCGACCGCCTGGATCTCGCTGACCACCGACTACGGCCTGAGCGACGGATTCGTGGCGGCCTGCCACGGGGTGATCGCCCGGATCGCGCCGGCCGCCCGGGTGATCGACATCACCCACCTGGTGCCGCCGGGGGACGTCCGGCGGGGCGCCGCCGTGCTCGCCCAGACCGTGCCCCACCTGCCGTCCGGCGTCCACATCGGAGTGGTCGACCCGGGCGTGGGCACCGCGCGCCGCGGCGTCGCCCTGGTCACCCCGGGTGGTCTGCTCGTCGGGCCGGACAACGGGCTGCTGCTGCCAGCGGCCACCGCGCTCGGCGGGGTCAGCTCGGCCGTGGAGTTGACCGACCCGGGCTGGCTGGCGCCGCGGGTGTCCCGCACCTTCCACGGCCGGGACGTGTTCGCCCCGGTGGCGGCCCGGCTGGCCGGCGGGGCGCCGCCGGCCGACGCCGGCCCACCGGTGGATCCGGGCACGCTGGTGCGGCTGCCACCACCGGTGCTGCGCCGGGTGGCCGGCGGGTTCACGGCCGAGGTGCTCACCGTCGACCACTTCGGCAACGTGCAGCTCGCGGCGGAGCCGGGGCTGCTCGACGAGGTCGGGGACCGGCCGCTGGTGGCGGACCAGCCGGCCGTGCGCGGCCGGACCTTCGGGGACGCTCCCGCCGGGGCGCTGGTGCTCTTCGCCGACTCCGCCGACCTGGTGGCGGTGGCGGTGCACGGGGGCCGGGCCGCCGATCTGCTCGGCCTCGCCCCCGGCGATCTGGTCACCGTCCGCGCGAGCGGCTGACCGCCGGCACCGCGTCCGCCCGGCCCGGACGATCCGGCCCACGGCGCGCGCGGCGAACCGGCGGCATGGGCGGACACCCGGCGGCGCGCGGGGCCGGGTCCGCCCAGGTGACCGGGGGCGCGCGGGGCGGCGGGCGGTGGGGGAGGATGGGGAGGTGCCCGAAGGCGACACCGTCTGGAACACCGCGCGGGTCCTCCAGCGCGCCCTGGCCGGCGCCCGGCTCACCGGCTCGGAGTTCCGGGTGCCGCAGCTCGCCACCACGGACCTGGCCGGGTGGACCGTCCGGGAGTCGGCCAGCCGGGGCAAGCACCTGCTGCTCCGGCTCACCGCCGCGCCGGCGGCCGGCGGGGCGGACTGGACGCTGCACTCGCACCTGCGGATGGACGGCGCCTGGCGGGCGTACGCCCCGGGCGAGCGGTGGGCGGCCCGGCCGGCGCACCTGATCCGGGTGGTGCTCCGCTCCCCCGGTGCGGTCGCGGTCGGCTACCACCTGCACGAGCTGGCGCTGATCCCGACCGCCGAGGAGGGGTCGCTGGTCGGCCAGTTGGGGCCGGACCTGCTCGGGCCGGACTGGGACCCGGACGAGGCGGTCCGCCGGCTGGCCGCCCACCCGGACGAGACCATCGGCGAGGCCCTGCTGGACCAGCGCAACCTGGCCGGGGTGGGCAACCTGTACAAGTGCGAGGTGCTGTTCCTGCGCGGGCTCTCGCCGTGGACGCCGGTGCGGGCGGTGCCCGACCTGGCCGGCACGGTCACCCTGGCGCAGCGGCTGCTGGCCGCGAACCGGGGTCGCTGGGCGCAGAGCACCACCGGGTCGCTGCACCGGGGGCAGACCAGCTACGTGTACGGCCGGCGCGCCCAGCCCTGCCGGCGCTGCGGCACCGCCATCCGCAAGGAGGAGCTGGGCGACCGGGTCACCTACTGGTGTCCGGCGTGCCAGCCGGACCGCTCCTGACTCCGGTCCGGGCCGAAGACCTGCTTCGCCCCGCCGACCGGGCGGCCCAGCCGTGGAAGTTCCACGAACCGCCAAGTTTCCCCCGAGAAACGGACGATTGGGTACTTCCGTCGCCGCCGATCGGCGTCGCATGCTGCGGTGGAGTGCTCACCGATCGTCAGCAGCGCGTACGCCCGGCACGCCGGGGTGGAGGGCGGGCGCGCCCCGATCCCGGGGAGAGCCATGGCCCTGTTCCGCAGACTCCAGCGACCGGGCTGGGCGGACCGCGCCGCCCGGACCGCCGAGGACCACGCGCCCACCGTGCCCGCCACCCGCAGCGCCGAGGAGGAGCCGGCGACCCCCGCGCCGGCCAGCCTCGATCCGGCCGCGGTGCCGCGCTGCTTCGGGCCGGTGCCGAACTTCGCCGGCTCGCCGCGGCCCACGCTGGACCCGGCCGGCCGCCCGGTGCCCGGCACCGGCATCCGCAAGTTCGTCGACGCGCTGCCGCTGCCCGGCCCGCCGGGCACCGCCGGGCCGGGCGCCCGGCTGCCGGTCGCGGTGCCGGACACCATCACCTGGCCCGGCTGCGACTACTACGAGATCGGGTTGCAGGAGTACGCGCAGCGGCTGCACCGGGACCTGCCGGCCACCCGGCTGCGCGGCTACCGGCAGCTCAACCTCGGCACCGATCCGGCCGGGCACAACACCGTCGGCCCGCCGGACCGGCCCTGGCACCTCGGTCCGGTGATCATGGCACGGCGCGGCCGGCCGGTCCGGATCAAGTTCATCAACCAGCTCCCCACCGGCCGGGCCGGGGAACTCTTCCTGCCGGTCGACGAGACGCTCGACGGGGCCGGGACCGGTCCGCTGGACGGCCCGGCGCCGTACCCGCAGAACCGGGCCGTGCCCCACCTGGACGGCGCGCAGACCGGCTGGATCAGCGCCGGCAACCCGTGGCAGTGGGTGACCCCGGCCGGCGAGATCACCCCGTACCCGACCGGGGTGGGTGTCACGCCGGTGCCGGACATGCCGCCGCCGGGGGCGGGCGCCACCACGCTGTACTTCCCGAACGAGCAGAGCGGCCGGCTGATGTGGCTGCGCGACAACACCCTCGGGCTGTCCCGGCTGACCGTCTACGCCGGGCAGCTCGCCGTCTACCTGCTCACCGACCCGGCCGAGGAGCGGCTGGTCGACGAGGGTGTGCTGCCCGCCGACCAACTGCCGCTGGTGATCGAGGACAAGACCTTCGTGCCGGACGACGCCCAACTCGCCGCGGCGGACCCCACCTGGGACCGGGACCGCTGGGGCGCCAAGGGCAGCCTCTGGCACCCGCACGTCTACCAGCCGCGGCAGAACCCCTACCGGAGCACCGGCGGCAACCCCACCGGCCGCTGGGACTACGGCCCGTGGACGCACGACCCGGACGGCGGCGGCAGCCCGTGGGTGGCCCCGGTGCCCAACCCGCACCACGATCCGGTCGCCGAACCGGACGAGCCGCCGCTCGCGCCGGGCGTGCCCCACCCGTCGGCGGTGCCGGAGGCGTACGGGGACACCCCGCTGGTCAACGGGGCGGCCTACCCGTACCTGGAGGTGCAGCCGCGGGCGTACCGGTTCCGGATCCTCAACGCCTGCCCGGACCGCAGCCTCAACCTCCAGCTCTACCGGGCCTGCTCGGACGAGCCGATGTGGACCGACGACGGCCGACCCGCCGAGCTGGAGGCCGGGGAGGTGCCGATGGTGGAGGCGGTACGGGCCACCGGCCGCCCGGCGTACTGGCCCACCGACGGGCGCGAGGGCGGGGTGCCCGACCCGCGGGCGGCCGGCCCGGACCTGATCCAGATCGGCAACGAGGCGGGCCTGCTGCCCGCCCCGGTGCTGCTGGTGAACCGCCCGATCGGCTTCCGGTACGACCGGCAGGACCCGACCGCGCTCAACGTGGACGGGCACACCCTGCTGCTCGCCCCCGGCGAGCGGGCCGACGTGCTGGTCGACTTCGCCACCGTCCCGCCGGGCAGCACCCTGATCCTCTACAACGACTGCCCGGCGCCGCTGCCCCGGTTCGACCCCCGCTACGACCAGCACACCGACGCCCCGGACCGGACCGCCACCGGCGGGCCGCCCACCACCCGGCCCGGGTACGGCCCGAACACCCGCACCCTGCTCCAGTTCCGGGTCACCGGGACCCCGGCGGAGCCGTACGACCTGGCCCGGCTCGCCGCCCGGCTGCCCGCCGCGTACGCGGAGAGCCAGCGCCCGCCGATCGTGCCGCAGCCGGCCTACGACGCGGCCTTCGGCACCCGTACGTCCCGGGAGACGCTGGTCCCGGCGCGCGCCACCACGATCGAGTTCACCCCGCCCGGCGCGGCCGCCCCGGTGACCCTGCCGCTGGCGGTGAAGTCGGTGGGGCAGGTCTTCGAGCCCCGGCACGGCCGGGCGGTGGGGCGGCTCGGCGTCGGACACCCGCTCGCCGGCCCGGTCACCCCGGCCACCCTGCCGCTCGGTCCGGCCGACCCGGCCACCGAGGTGCTGTACGCCACCGACCCGACGGCGGCGCTGGGCGGCCCGGCCGACGGCACCCAGCTCTGGCGCATCGTCGGCGACGCGCCGCGGACCCACCCGGTGCACGTCGAGGGCTGCGACGTGCAACTGGTCAACCGGGTCGGTTGGGACGGCACCATCCGCCCGCCCGAGCCGGGCGAGCTGGGCTGGAAGGACACGGTCCGGGTCAACCCGCGGGAGGACGTGATCGTGGCGCTGCGCCCCGTCCCGCCCAGCCTCCCCTTCAAGATCGGCGACAGCGTACGCCTGCTCGACCCGACCCGGCCGGTCGGCGCGCGGCTGGACGCCAGCCCGGTCAGCCCGGTCGACGGGCGGCCGGCCACGGTGGTGAACCAGCTGGTCAACCTGGGCTGGGAGTACCGCTGGGGGACCCGCGCGGCGAGCCTGCGCGATCAGGGCATGAGCCGGCCGCTGGTGCTGCGGGTGGCGCCCAAGGCCCCGACCGGGCTCACCGCCGTCCCCGCGCCGGGCTCGGCCACCGCACTGCCGGCCATCGCGCTGACCTGGACCGGCAACGGCAGCCGCCCGCCGGCCACCAGCCACCTGCTGCAGCGGGCCACCGACGCGGCGTTCGCGGCCGGGCTGACCGAGATCACCGTGGCGGCCACCGCCACCCGGTACACCGACGCCACGGTGACGCCCGGGGTCACCTACCACTACCGGATCCGGGCGGAGAACGCGGTGAGCTGCTCGTCCTGGTCGAACAGCGTCCCGGCGTCGGTGCAGCTCGCCGCGCCCGCGAAGCTGACCGCGACGGTGCCGCCGGCCGCGCCGCTGCGGGTGGCGTTGCGCTGGGCCAACCGTTCCTTCGCCACCGGCGTCGACGTGCAGCGGGCCACCAACCCGACGTTCAGCAGCGGGCCGGGCACCACCGCCATCATGGTCGGCGACGCCCACCTGGACCCGGCCGTCGCCCCGGACACCACCTACTACTACCGGGTGCGGACCACCTATCTGGGCGCCGCGTCCCCGTGGTCGACGGTCGCCACGGTGACCACCCCGCCCCGACCGGCCGCGCCGACCGGGGTGACCGCCGCGGCCAACGCGCCCGCCCCGGACACCGCCACGGTCATTCTCAGCTGGTCGGCGACGCCCACCGGCGCCGGCGCCGGGTTCGTGGTGCAGCGGTCGGTCGACCCGGCCTTCGGCCAGGGAGTGGAGACCTTCACGGTGACCGGTCGGGGGTTCACCAACACCGGGCTGGCCCGGGGCACCACCTACCACTACCGGATCCGGTCGTACAACGTCGTCGGCGCCTCGGGCTGGACGGCGGTGACCGCCGTACGCACCCCGGACTGACCGGGCGGGACGCGCTCAGGGGGTGCGCAGCGGCGCGGTGGGGCGCAGCTCGGCCAGCGCGGCGGCGACCCCGTGCAGCAGGTCGGTGGCCTCGGTGAGCCGGGCGGCGGCCGGGTGCTCGGTGGCCGGGCGGGTGTCCTCGGCCAGGTAGCCGGCGGCGGCCACCACCAGCCGCTCGTACGCGTCGACCCCGCTCTCCAACTGGGCGGCGAGGGTGGCGTGCACCTCGGTCAGCGGCCCCTGCCGGTCGAGCCGGAGGGCGCGTTCGATGCTGGCCACCCGCCAGGCCAGTTCCCGCAGGGAGTGGTCGGCCTCGGTCGCCTCCTGCACCGCCGGCTCGGCCAGCCCGCTCAGCCGGCCGGCCATCCCGGCCAGGGTCAACGACGCCCGGTCCAGCCGGGCCCACGCCTCGCCGGCGGCGGTGCCGCGCAGCGCCAGGCGGGACCGGACCCGGCGTACCTCGGCGAGGACGCCGGGACCGACGGGCAGCCGCTCGACGGCGGCGACCAGCCGGGCCCGGGAGCGGGCGGCGGCCTGGGCCGGGTCGAGGGCGGGCGGTGGCGGTGCGGCCGTGAGCGCCCGCAGATCGATCCAGCGCCAGGCGGCGAACGCGATGGCGCTGCCCGCGGCGCCGGCCCAGGCCGCGTCCGGCAGGCCCAGCCCGGCGTACGGGGTGAGCACGGCGGCGGCGCCACCGAGGCCACCGGCCAGCACGCTCCACCGCCTCGCGGAGCGCCGCAGCCGGCGCAGTCGACGGAAGTGTCGGGCCCGTTCGTCCGCCATCGTCCCCTCCCCGTGGGTCAGCCGGTGGTGCTCTCGCCGGTGGGGCGCTCCCGGCTCATGGTGGACCGGATCTCGTCGAGCCGGGCGGCCGCCGCCGGGTCGGCGGGGGCGCCCTGCCCCTGCCCGACGGCGGGCCGGTCCTGCCGGCCGGCGAGCTGCTCGCCGGCCATGCTCGCCCGGATCTGCTCCAGTCTCGCCGAGCCGGCCGTGTCCAGGGTCGCCTTCTGAATCTCCAGCATCCGGCCCTCGACGGAGTTGCCGGCCAGCTCGGCCCGGCCCATCGCGTCGGCGTACCGGCGCTCGATCCGGTCGCGGACCTCGTTCAGCGACGGCGTGCTGCCGGGGGCGGTGAGCGAGGACATCGACTCCAGCGAGCGGGCCACGGTCTCCTGCATCTTGGCCTGCTCCAGCTGGCTGAGCAGCTTGGTGCGCTCGGCCAGCTTCTGCTGGAGGATCATCGAGTTGTTCTCGACCGCCTTGCGGGCCTGGGCGGCCGCGCCGAGAGCCTGGTCGTGCAGCGTCTTCAGGTCCTCGGTGGCCTGCTCGGCGGAGACCAGTTGGCTGGCGAGCAGCTGGGCGGACTGCTCGTACCGCCCGGCCTCGGTCTCGTTCCCCTTGGCGCGGGCCTGGTCGGCCAGGACCAGGGCCTGCCGGGCGTTGGCCTGGAGCTGCTCGACCTCGGACATCTGCCGGGAGAGCTTCATCTCGAGCTGACGCTGGTTGCCGATCACCGCGGCCGCCTGCTGGACCAGGGCCTGGTGCTGCCGCTGGGCATCCTCGATGGCCTGCTGGATCTGCACCTTAGGGTCGGCGTGCTCGTCGATCTTCGCGCCGAAGAGCGCCATCAGGTATTTCCAACCCTTGACGAACGGGTTCGCCATTTCCGCCCAGTCCCCTCAGTAGCGTCGCGTCACCTCGCCCCGGTCGAGGGGCGGGCCGCGCGGTGTGCCTCCATCGTCCCAGTCGGGCGCCAGCCCGGCACCCGGACGACCCTGATCAACAGTACGCGGCGAACGCCACCGGAGGCCATGGCGCGCGTCGGGTCAGGCGGCGCAGACCACGTCCCGCTCGGCGGGGCGCACCCGGGTGCTGCGCAGGGTGGCCTTGAGTGGCCCGTCCTGCCGCACCTGGACCGCCACCGAGCCGTCCGAGGTGACCTGGCGGACGCCCCGGTTGGTCGTGGCGCGCACCGCGGGCGCAGCGACCGGCGTGGGCTCGTCGGCGACCGGCACCAGCACCCCCGGCATCTGCTCGGCCAGCGCGACCGTGTCGCTGACCTCGCGCAGCAGCTCGGAGAGGCGGGCGCCGAGGGCGTCGCAGATCGCCGCCAGCAGCTCGCTGGAGGGCTCCTTCTGGCCGCGCTCGATCTCGGAGAGGTAGCCCAGGCTGACGTTGGCGGCGGAGGAGACTTCGCGGAGGGTGCGGTGCTGCCCCTGCCGGCGCGCCCGCAGTGCGTCACCGATCACCCGGCGTAGCAGGACCATCGCACCTCCCCCAGACGGGACCACCATCTCCGGCCGCGCGTGCCGCGCCGGGCGTGGCGGTCCACTCCCGGCGCCGGCGTCGTCCGCCGGAGCCTTCCCGCAACCGTACCCGTTGCCGGGCCCGCCGACATCCCGCCCCACCCCTTCAATTCCGGCGTTCCGCCCGACCGGCCGGGCCCGGGCGCCCCGGCCCGGCGCGCCCGCACCCGGGCGTGTCATGGCCCGGCTCACCGGTGCCCCGCCCCGGCCGGATCGCCGGCGTCCGCCGGCTGCTCGACGCCGCCGGTGGTCTGGATCCGTTCGGCCAGCAACCGCAGCGCCTCGATCACGGTCGCGCCGCGGATGTACTCGCGGTCGCCGTCGAGGTCGAGTCGGCGCACCTCGCAGCCGCCGGGCCCGGCGGCGGCCACGTACACCAAGCCGACCGGCTTGCCGTCCTGCGGCTCCGGCCCGGCCACGCCGGTGGTGGCCAGCCCCCAGTCGGCGCCGCAGCGGCGCCGCCCGCCCTCGGCGAGCGCGGCGGCCACGTCCGGGTCGACCGGCCCGCGCTCGGCCAGCAGGTCCTCCGGTACGCCGGCGAGCACCGACTTCAGCTCGGTGGCGTAGGTGACCAGCCCGCCGCGGAACACGCTGCTCACCCCGGCGATCTCCACGATCGAGGCGGAGAGCAGGCCGCCGGTCAGCGACTCGACGGTGGCCAGGGTCTCCTTGCGCTCGTGCAGGCTGTGCACGACGGAGGCCGCCGGGCTGCCGACCGGTCGCTCGTGGTTCGCATCCGTTCCCATGCCAGCCCTCTCTTCCCGCCCGGCCGCCCGCTACTCCCGCTGGGGGGCGATCATGAGGTTATCGCCACCAACCCCTCGTCAGGTGCAGGACGGACCCGCGGGTGCGCCGGACGTCAGCGGGCCGGGCGGCGCAGGCGCAGCGCCTGGGCGACGTAGTCGAAGCCGGTGACCACGGTGACCACCACGGCGGCCCCCATGATCCAGGGGCCGACCGGGGCCAGCGCCGCCGGCATCGGCCACAGGTACCAGGTGATCGCGAGGATCTGCAACGCCGTCTTGATCTTCCCGCCCCGGCTGGCGGCGATCACGCCGTGCCGGATCACCCAGAAGCGCAACGCCGTGATGCCCAGCTCGCGGGCCAGGATCACCACGGTCACCCACCAGGGCAGCCGGTCGTACCAGGAGAGCAGCACCAGCGCCGCGCCGGTGAGCGCCTTGTCGGCGATCGGGTCGGCGACCTTGCCCAGCGAGGTGACCAGGCCGAACCGGCGGGCGATCCAGCCGTCGACCAGGTCGGTCGCCGAGGCCACCACGAAGATCACGCAGGCGGCCGTGCGCCAGCCGGCGTGGCTCATCGCCGAGACCACCACGGTGGCCGCGAAGACCGGCACCAGCACGAACCGCAGCGCGGTGAGCACGTTCGCCGCGTTGAGCAACGGCACCCGGGCCGCCACCGACTCCGCCCCGGTCATCTCCGGCACCGCCCCACGTGGCTTCCCCGCTCCGTCCGGGCCCGCCGTCACCGTGCCGCGCCGGGCGCCGCCGAGATCATCTCATCCGGTACGGCGAGCAGGTCCACACCCTCCGTCGCGGTCACCGTGGCCCGGACCAGGTCGCCGGGGCGCAGCGCGGCCAGGTCGACCCCGCCACCGACCGGGGCGACCAGGGTGGTCGAACCGTCCACCTCGGGCGCCTGGTGCGCGGCGCGACCCTCGACCACGCCGTCGGCGACCCAGTCCACCAGCACCTCGACCGTCGAGCCGAGCCGCTCCTCGGCCCGCTGCGAGCAGAGCTCGTCGGCGAGCGCGGCCAGCCGGTCGTACCGCCGCTTGACGGTGGCGGCGGAGACCTTGCCGGGCAGGCCGGCGGCCTCGGTGCCGTCCTCGTCGCTGTAGTCGAAGACGCCGATCGCGTCCAACCGCGCCTCGGTCAGGAAGCGGACCAGCTCGGCCACGTCCTGCCGGGTCTCGCCCGGGAAACCGACGATGAAGTTGCTCCGGGCGCCCGCCGCCGGGGCGAGGGCCCGGGCGGAGGCGAGCAGCTCCAGGAACCGGTCGGTGGAGCCGAACCGGCGCATCCGGCGCAGCACCGGCTCGCTGGAGTGCTGGAACGACAGGTCGAAGTAGGGTGCCACACCCGGCGTGGTGGCGATCACCTCGACCAGGCCGGGCCGGGTCTCGGCGGGCTGAAGGTAGCTGGCGCGCACCCGGACGATCCCGTCGATCGCGGCGAGCTGCGGCAGCAGCTTCTCCAGCGCCCGGGGG
Organism: Micromonospora sp. NPDC050495; assembly: GCF_040655175.1. Taxonomy (NCBI): domain Bacteria; kingdom Bacillati; phylum Actinomycetota; class Actinomycetes; order Micromonosporales; family Micromonosporaceae; genus Micromonospora; species Micromonospora sp. NPDC050495. The sequence goes on from NZ_JBFAJK010000004.1 coordinate 208,614, forward strand.
TCACCCAGGTCCTTGCCGTACGAGGTGGAGTTCTCGCTGACCAGCACCAGTTCGCGGACGCCGGTCTTGGCCAGCCACTCCGCCTCGGCGAGCAGCTCGTCCGGGGTCCGGGAGACGAACGCGCCCCGGAACGCCGGGATGGCGCAGAACGCGCAGCGCCGGTCGCAGCCGCTGGCCAGCTTGAGCGAGGCCACCGGGCCGGTGTCGAGCCGGTGCCGCAGCACCTGCCGCAGGTGCGCCGGGGTGTGCTCGTCGGTCTCGGCGGTGACCCGGGTGGGGGTGCCGTGACCGGGCAGCGACACCGCCGCCTCGCGGCGCTTGACGGGGGTGAGCGGCAGCAGCTCGCGCCGGTCCCGCGGGGTGTGCGCGGCCAGCGCCTCGCCGGCCACCACGGCGTCCAGCCGGGCCGCGATGTCCGGGTAGTCGTCGAAGCTCAGCACGGCCTGCGCCTCGGGCAGGCTGTCGGCCAGCTCGCGGCCGTACCGCTCGGCCATGCAGCCGGCCGCGACCACCTTGGCGCCGGTGTCGGCGGCCGCCAGCAGCGTCTGGATCGAGTCCTGCTTGGCCTTCTCGACGAAGCCGCAGGTGTTCACCACCACCACGTCGGCGCCCTCGCCGTCGGTCGTCACCTGCCAGCCGTCGGCGTGCAGCCGGGCCGCCAACTCCTCCGAGTCGACCTCGTTGCGGGCACAGCCCAAGGTCAGCAGGGCGACCCGACGGCCGGTGGCCGACGGCTCCGGGTCGCTGCGCGGCGCGCTGGAGTTGTCGTAAAGGGAGGTGGCAGACACCATCCGAGGGTACCGGGCCGCGCGGGGATCGCCGCGCCGCCCGGCCGGGGCATCGGCCGGCTCACACCGAGCCGCGGGTCAGCGGACGGCCGCGCCGACCCGGGCCAGCCGGTCGAGGAGGAAGACCTCGGTGCCGGCCAGGCCGGTGGAGCAGAAGACCGAGAGCTGATCCGCGCCGGTCCGACCGGACACCGCCCCGGCCAGCACCGCGCCCAGGTCGCGCAGCCGGTCCGCGTACGGCTCGACGGCGGTGAGCATCGGCGGGACGTACGCGGCCGCCTGCGCCGGCGAGTCGGTGACCAGCAGGTCGGCGGCGTCCAGCAGGTCGGTGCCGAACTCGTGCCGGTCGGCCTGCTTGAAGCCGACGGTGTTCACGTGGGTGCCCGGGGCCAGGTCGGCGGCGTCGAGCACCGGGGTGGTGCTGGTGGTGGCGAGCACCACCAGGTCCCGGCCGCGGACCGCCTCGGCGGCCGAGCCGACCGCGCGGGCCGGCAGGCCCAGCTCGGCCCGGACCCGGGCGGCGAACGCGTCCCGCCGGGCCGCAGAGCGGCTGTGCACGGTCACCTCGCGCAGCGGGCGCACCGCGGCGGCCGCCCAGACCTGGGTCCACGCCTGACGGCCGGAGCCGACCACGCCGAGGGTGGCCGCATCGGGGCGGGCCAGCGCGTCCACGGCCACCCCGCCCAGTCCCCCGGTGCGGCGCGAGCCCAGCTCCTCGCCGACCGCGATGGCCCGCACCGCGCCGGTCCGCGCGTCGTGCAGCACCACCAGTTGCCCGCTCTCCGGGTGCCCGAAGGTGTCGTACGACCGGAAGCCGTACCACTCGCCGGTGAGGTGGCCGGCCGTGAGCACCATCCGGCCGCCGCCGAGCGACGCGGACGCCCGAGGCGGCGCGATCAGCCGCCCCTCGTACGCGGCCAGCAGCGCGTCCCGCATCGCCGCGACGGTCAGCGGGGCGTCCACCGCGGCGGCGACGTCCGCGTCGGAGAAGAGCACGGTCATGACCACATCGTGCAACCTGAAGTTAGCGTCAACTCCAGCGATGGTGGGCTTCGTCACCGCGCCACCCGAGGATCGTGGCGGTGCTAGCGTCGACGGCGGCGGCCGGTGCCGCCCCGGACGAGTGGTGGGCGTACCCGGTCAGGCCAAGACGCCCCAGCGTGACCGCCCGTCCCGGCCCTCCCGGCCGGGCCCGCCCCGTCAGAGGTGACCGTCATGGCCTGGATCGTGCTGGTGCTCTCCGGACTGCTGGAGACCGCGTGGGCGATCGCCCTGGACCGCAGCGCCGGCTTCAGCCGCCCCGTCCCCTCGCTGGTGTTCGCCGCCTCGCTGGTGGCCAGCATGGCCGGCCTGGCGTACGCGCTGCGGGATATCCCGGTCGGCACCGGCTACGCGATCTGGGTGGGCATCGGCGCGGTCGGCACCGCGCTGGTCGGCATGCTGGCGCTGAACGAGCCGGCCACCCTCCCCCGGATCGGCTCCCTGCTGCTGGTGGTCGCCGGCGTGGTCGGGTTGAAACTGTTCCACTAGGCCCGGGTGTCCGGTTTGCCGGCGGGGCCGCGGCGGGTAGTGATGCGGCACCTCAACAGTGCGACCGACCTCACGGAGGAGACCATGGCCGACATCCACGCCACCACCCGCCCGCGCAGCAGCGCCGCGCGCGTCTGCACCATCATCGCGTTCGTCTTCGCGGTGATCGCGATCTTCTTCCTGCCGCCGCTGTTCGGCCTGGTCGGGCTGGTGCTCGGCATCGTCGGCGCGGTGCTGGGTGACAAGCCGCTGGGCTGGTACGCGGCCGCCGCCAGCGTGGTCGGCGCCGTGCTCGGCATGGTGATCGGCTACGCGATCCTGAACTCCTGACCGCCGCCGTACGTCGCGGACGGGCCCGCCGGAGCACCGGCGGGTCCGTCGCGCGTGTGCGGGCAGTGTCACCGGCGCTCGGTACGCCCCGCGTGCCGGCGAGGACGGCCGCCGGACAACACGCGGTGACCGCTCGGGTCAGTCCTCGCCGCCGCGCAGGCCGGCCAGGACCTCCGCCAGCTCGTCCGGCTTGACCAGCACGTCGCGGGCCTTGGAGCCCTCGGACGGGCCGACCACACCCCGGGTCTCCATGAGGTCCATCAGCCGGCCCGCCTTGGCGAAGCCGACCCGCAGCTTGCGCTGGAGCATCGAGGTCGAGCCGAACTGCGAGGTGACCACCAGCTCCACCGCCTGGACCAGCAGGTCCAGGTCGTCGCCGATGTCCTCGTCGATCTTCTTCTTGCTCTCCTGCGCGGCGGTCAGCACGTCCGGGCGGAACTCCGGCTCGCGCTGGTCCTTGCAGAACTTCACCACGTCGTGGATCTCGCGCTCGGTCACCCAGGCGCCCTGGATCCGGACCGGCTTCGACGCGCCCATCGGCAGGAAGAGCCCGTCACCCCGGCCGAGCAGCTTCTCCGCGCCGGGCTGGTCGAGAATGACCCGCGAGTCGGCCAGCGACGAGGTGGCGAACGCCAGCCGGGACGGCACGTTCGCCTTGATCAGGCCGGTCACCACGTCGACCGAGGGCCGCTGGGTGGCCAGCACCAGGTGGATGCCGGCGGCCCGGGCCAGCTGGGTGATCCGGACGATGGAGTCCTCCACGTCGCGCGGCGCGACCATCATGAGGTCGGCCAACTCGTCCACGATCACCAGCAGGTACGGGTACGGCCGCAGCTCCCGCTCGCTGCCCGGTGGCGCCTTGATCTCGCCGTTGCGCACCTTGCGGTTGAAGTCGTCGATGTGCCGGACCCCGTTGGCGGCGAGGTCGTCGTAGCGCATGTCCATCTCGCGGACGACCCACTCCAGCGACTCGGCCGCCTTCTTCGGGTTGGTCACGATCGGGGTGACCAGGTGCGGGATGCCCTCGTAGCCGGTCATCTCGACCCGCTTCGGGTCGACCAGCAGCAGCCGCACCTCGTCCGGCGTGGCCCGGGTCAAGATGGACACAAGTAGACTATTCAGGCAGCTCGATTTGCCGGCGCCGGTGGCGCCCGCGATCAGGATATGAGGCATCTTCGCGAGGTTGGCCACCACGTAGCCGCCCTCGATGTCCTTGCCGAGCGCCACCACCATCGGGTGGTGATCGCTGGTGGCCGCCCGCGAGCGCAGCACGTCACCGAGCGCCACGTTCTCCGGGTCGGTGTTGGGGATCTCCACGCCGACCGCGCTCTTGCCCGGGATGGGGCTGAGGATCCGCACGTCCGGCGACTTCACCGCGTACGCGATGTTGCGGGAAAGCTGGGTGATCCGCTCGACCTTGACGCCCGGGCCCAGCTCCACCTCGTAGCGGGTGACCGTCGGGCCACGGGTGAAACCGGTGACCGCGGCGTCCACGTCGAACTGCTCGAAGACGCCGGTCAGCGCCGCGATCACCTCGTCGTTGGCCTTGCTCCGCGTCTTCGGCGCGGTCCCGGTGCCCAGCATGTTGGCCGGCGGCAGCGTGTAGTCACCGGCCAGCCCGGTGAGCGCGAGCTGCTCGGCCCGGGTGGGCAGCGGCGAGTGCTCCGGCGGCTCCACCGGCTTCCGGCTCGCCGGCACCTTCTTGCGCGGCAGCACGAGGGTGTCCTGCAGGTCCACCCCGTCGAGGTCGTCGTCCAGCTCTGCCGGGTCCAGCGGCGGCGGCAGCCGCTTGGCCGGCCGCCGACGGGCCGGCTTCGGCGCCTCCCCGGTCTCCTCCTCGGCCGCGGCGGGCGGCCCCACCAGGGTGCCGGCGAGCAGGCCGAGCCGCTCCGGAATCTTGTTGATCGGCGTCGCGGTGACCACCAGCAGGCCGAAGACGAGCAACAGGATCAGCAGCGGGACCGCCACCCAGGCGGTCACCGCCGCCTCCAGCAGATCGCCGATGCCCGCGCCGATCAGCCCGCCCGCGTAGTCGCGCTGCACCGCGTCCACGGGGCCCTGTCCGATGTGCAGCATCGCCGCGGTGGCGAGCAGCATCGAACCCCAGCCCACCAGGCCACGGCCGCGGTGCTCCGGGTCGGCCTGGGTCCGCAGCAGCCGCCAGGCGCCGATCATCAGCAGCACCGGCACCACGATGGCGATCGCGCCCAGGAAGAGCCGGACGCTGTCCGCCAGCCGCTGGCCGACCGGGCCGGCCTTGCCGAACCAGATGGCCACCGCGCTGAGCAGGGCGAGGCCGAACAACAGCAGCCCGCCGCCGTCACGGCGGTGCTCGGGGTCGAGGTCCCGGGCCGAGGCGGCCTGCCGGCCGGCGGCCCGGACCGCCCAGCCGAGGCCGTGCGCCAGGCCCATCCAGACCGCGCCGACCGCGCGTCCCAGGTAGACGGCCAGACCCGGGCCGGCCGCGGGCCGCCGCCGGGCCGTCGCGCGGGTGGCCTTCTTGGCCGGCTGGCGGGCACGGCTGTTCGTGGTGCCGCGCGGCGACGCGCCGCGCCGCCGGCTCGCCTGAGAGGTACGGCCCGCCATAGAGTCACCGTAACGGCGGGACCCGGCAGATCGCCGCTTTTCCGGGTCGTGTCCGCGCGTCGCAGCACGGGCCGGGCGCCGTTTGTGTTATTCGCCTCAGAAGGGATGCCCCCATGGCGTCGCCGGAGCTCGAGGACGGTCCGGACGGCCCCCTGGCCGGACACCCGCAGACGTTGCGGCCGCTGACCGGCGCCCTGATCGCCGCCGTGCTGACCAACCGGGGGTACGCGGTGGCCGAGGACGCCGCCGGTGACCTGGTCGGCCGCTGGGCGGAGAGCCTGATCTGGTTCCACCGCCGGGGCGCCGACGGGGAGCTGCTCCAGGTCCGCACCGTCACCGGGCACCGCTTTGGCATCGAGCAGGTGCCCGCCCTCTACGCCTTCTGCAACGCCTGGAACCACGACCGGCTCTGGCCCAAGGCGTTCGTGCACGTGGCCGACGACGGGCTGGCGCAGATCTGCGGCGAGGTGATCACCGACCTGGAACGCGGCGTCACCCCGCACCAGCTCGACCAGCTGCTGGACTGCGGCATCAGCACCGGCTGCCAGCTCGCCGCCGAGGTGGGGCGCCTGCCCGGCGGGGCGGTCCGGTGACCACCGCCCGGGACCGTGGGCCGGCCGACGCGCTGGCCGACGCCCTCGACCTGCCCGACGGCGAGGCCCGCTGTGCCGAGTTGGACCGGATCGCCGCGCACGCCGACGCGACCGGCGACCCGGGTACCGCGCTGGCGGCCCGCTTCGCGCTGATCGAGACGTACCTCCAGCTCGGTCAGGGGTGGCGGCTGGTCGAGCCGGTACGCCGCTGCCGGTCCGCGCTGGCGCAGGAGCCGGCCGGCGGCCGGCCCGGCGACATGACCCGGCTGCTGCGGCACCAGCGGCAGGCGGTGGAGGCGCTGCTGGGCACCCCCCGGGTCGGGCTCGACCAGGCGCGGTCCCTGCTGGACGACCTGGCCGAGCGGTTGGGCGGGGCGGCCGAGCCGGTGGCCGAGCTGCGCTGCCGGCTCGCCGACCATCTCGGTGCCGAGCCGACCGCCCGCCGCGAGTACGCCCGCTGGCAGGCCGCCGCGTCCGGACCGGACGGTGGCGGGGCCACCACCGGGGCGGTCGCCGGCTGTCCCGGTTGCGCGCCGGCCCGGCGGGCCGAGTTGCTGGCCGGCTGGGGCGAGCCGGTCGAGGCCCTGGAAGCGCTGCGCCCGGTGCTCGACGGCGAGGTGGACTGCACCGACCAGCCGGAGCGCGCCCTGGTGGCCGGGCTGCTGCCCTGGCTGCGCACCGGGGCGGCGACGCGGGCGGCCCGGGCGCACGTGCGCGCGTACCGCCGGCACCGCCGGGAACGGGCGGCGTTCCCGCTGCTCGCCACCCACCTGCGCTTCTGCGCGCTGGGCGGGCACCTGGAACAGGGGCTGGCGGTGCTGGCCGAGCAGCTGCCCCGGCTGGACCAGCCGGTGGACGACCTCGCCGCGATGGAGTTCGCCGCGGCCGGGTCGCTGGTCTGCGCCCTCGCGGTGGAGGCCGGTCTGGGCGGCCGGCGGATCCACCGGCCCGGGCACGGCGCCCGGCCGGCGGCCGAGCTGGACGTGGCCACGCTCGGCGGGCAGTTGCAGGCCCTCGCCACCGCGCTGGCCGGCAGCTTCGACGCCCGCAACGGCACCGGGCACCAGTCCGGGCGGATCGCCTCCTGGCTCGCCGACCGGCCGGTCGCCGAGCCGGTGCCGCTGCCGGCCGAGGACGAGGACGAGGACGGCGCCCGGCCCGACGACCCGGCCGAGCCGGGCGAGGAGGAACCCGTCCCGCTGAGCCTGGCGCTGCTCACCCGCGCCCTCGACGCCCGCGGCGACGGGTACGCCGTGGAGCCGGACGGCGCCGTGGTGGGGCGTTGGGGCGCGGCCGTCATCCAGTTCCGCCGGCTCGGCGAGCGGGGCGAGATCCTGCACGCCCGGGTGGTGGCCACCCGCCGGGTGCCGGCCGACCGGCGTGCCGAGGCGTACGCGTTCTGCAACGCCTGGAACCACGACCGGCTGCTGCCGGCCGCGTACGTGCACGATCCGGGCGACGGGGCGCTGGTGCTGGTCGGCGGCGTCACCACCGACCTGGCGCAGGGGGTGGCCCCGGCGCAGCTGGTGGTGCTGGTGACCGCCGCGGTGAGCACCGGGGTCGCGTACGCCGAGGCGGTCGCCGCGCTGCCCGGCGGCGACGAGGGCTGACCGCGCCCGGGCGCTGGGCGGGCCGGGACGCGGGAGACGGTGGCCGAGGAGCCGGGACCCGGCGCGGCCCCCGGCCACCGGGCGGTGGTGACCGGGGGCCGCGGTCCGGTGCGGCCCGCCCGGTCTCCTAGCGGACCGAGAACGCCAGGGTGTACGCGCCGGCGCCGGCCAGCCCGACCACCCGGTAGCGGTAGGCGCCGGCCGGCGTCGCGACGCTCAGCCGGGCCGGCCCGTCCGCGGTCTCGACACGGGCCACGGTGCGGAACGCGGTGCCGGTGAAGCGTTGCAGCTCCAGCCGGACGCGGGCCCCGTCCGGCGCCGCGAGGCAGGCCTGCTGGGTGCCGCCGGAGGTCCGGAAGAACCGGCCGTCCGGCTGGACCTGCCCCCGGCCGGCCGTGACCTGCCCGGTCCGGCTGACCTGGCCGGCGCACCCGTCCGGCCCCTCGGTCGGCGGCGGGGCGGGCGCGGTGGGGGCCGGCGGGGTCGCCCCGCCGTCGGCCGGCGGTGTGCTCGGCGTCCCGCCGTCGGCCGCGGTGACCAGGGTCAGGTTGTTGCGCTGGAGGATCTCGTTGACCGGTTGGAAGAAGGTCACCCCGCCGCGGGTGCAGTCGCCGGAGCCACCCGAGGTGACCCCCTGCGCCTGGTCGCCGGAGAGCCACGCGCCACCGGAGTCGCCCGGCTCGGCGCAGACGTCGGTCCGGGTCAGCCCGGTGACCGTCCCCTCCGGATAGTTCACCGTGGCGTTCCGGGCCTGGATGACTCCGCAGCGGGTGCCGGTGGTCGAGCCGGAACGGCAGACCGAGGCGCCCACCGGGGCCTCCGTCGAACCGTTCACCGGCACCGTGCCGCCGTTGAAGTCGTTCACCACGCCCTGCGGTGTCCAGTCGCCGTCGACCCGCACGACCCCCCAGTCGTCGCCCGGGAACGAGGACGCGGCGAAGGTGCCCTGGGCGACCCGGTTCGGGCCGGTGGTCCGATCACCGGGCCGCCCGCAGTGCCCGGCGGTGACGAAGCCGCCGACCACGGAGAAGCCCACCGAGCAGCGGGCCGCGTTGTTGATCAGGAACGCGTCGCCGCCGCGGACGTCGAACAGCGGCCGGGGCGCCTCGTCGCTGGTGCGGACCCGGACCGTGCCGGCGGGCACGCCGCCGGCCGCGGCGAAGCGGCGGCCGGACGCCTCCGCGCCCGGCTGGGCGAGCACCACCACCGCGTTGTCGGCCACGTCCACGTACCAGCCGGTGATGTCCGGGGTGGCCGTGGCGCCGGCCGCGTCCAGCCGGGTCTTCACCGCGTCCAGTTCGGCCACGCCCCGGTCGACCTGCTCCGGCACCGCCCCGGCGGCCCGCACCCGGGCGGCGCGCGCCGGGTCGGCGACCGCCACGTGCAGGGTCCGCCCGTCGGCGCCGAGCCAACTGCCGCCGTAGTCGGCGCCCAGGTCGGCGCGGAGCCGGGTGACCGTGCCGGCGGCCCACCGCTCGGTGCTCAGCCGCCTCGCCGCCTGGTCCCGGGTGAGCGAGAGGTCCCGGCTCAGCGCGTCCAGCACCTCGGGGGCGACCCCGCCGGCCGCCGGGGGCGCGGCGCGCCGGCCCGGCGCGTTCTCCCCGGCGAACGAGGGCAGCGTCACCGCCGCCGTCGCGCCCACCGCCGCCACCACGACGCCGATGGCTGTCATCCGTCTGCGGTCCATCCGCCACGCTCCTCCCGGCCGGCGCGGGTCACCCCGGCCGGACGGGAGTACGGAGACGGACGCCGATCGGTTGAGGTCGGCCGGTCAGGTTCGGCGCAGCGTGGCCACCCGACTGCGGGGCGTACCCCTTGGACGGGCGACGCCGGCCCACCGCGGACGGTGGACCGGCGGGCGGAGCCGGTGGGGTCAGACCTCGACCACGGTCGGCACTATCATCGGCCGGCGGCGGTACGCGTCGTTGACCCAGCGCCCGACGGTGCGCCGGACGATCTGCTGGAGCTGGTGCGGGTCGGTGATGCCGTCCGCCGCGGCCCGGTTCAGCGCCTCGGTGACCAGCGGGATCACCGGGTTGAACGCCTCCGGGTCCTCGGAGAAGCCCTTCGCCGAAAGGGTCGGGCCACCGACCACCTTGCCGGTGACCGAGTCGACCACCACGGTGGTGGCGATGAACCCGCCGTCGCCGAGGATCCGGCGCTCGGTGAGCAGCGACTCGCTGACGTCGCCGACGGCGAGGCCGTCGACGTAGACGTACCGGCTCTTGACGTGGCCGACCAGGCTGGCCCGGCCGTCGACCAGGTCGACGACGTCGCCGTCCTCGCAGAGCACCACCCGGTCGGGCGCCACGCCGGACTCGATGCCGAGCCGGGCGTGCGCGCGCAGGTGCCGCCACTCGCCGTGCACCGGCATGAGGTTGCTGGGGCGGGTCACGTTGAGCAGGTAGAGCAGCTCACCGGCGGGCGCGTGACCGGAGACGTGCACCTTCGCCACGTCCTTGTGGATCACGGTGGCGCCGGCCCGGGCCAGCCGGTTGATCACCCGGTAGACCGAGGTCTCGTTGCCGGGCACCAGCGAGGAGGCGAGCACCACGGTGTCGCCCGGGGCGATGGTGATGTGCCGGTGGTCGCCGCTGGCCATCCGGCCGAGCGCGCTCATCGGCTCGCCCTGCGACCCGGTGGACATCAGCACGATCTGCTCGGGCGGCAGCGTGGTGGCCTCCTCCAGCCCGACCACCAGGCCGGGCGGGATGTTGAGCAGGCCGAGGTCGCGGGCGATGCCCATGTTGCGGACCATCGACCGGCCGATGAGCGCCACCTTGCGGCCGTGCTCGGCCGCCGAGTCGAAGACCTGCTGCACCCGGTGCACGTGCGAGGCGAACGAGGCGACGATGATCCGGCCCTTGGCCTTCGCGAAGATCGAGTCGAGCACCGGCCCGATCTCCCGCTCCGGCGTGACGAAACCGGGGATCTCGGCGTTCGTCGAGTCGGACAGCAGCAGGTCGACGCCCTCGGCGCCGAGCCGGGCGAAGCCGGCCAGGTCGGTGATCCGGCCGTCCAGCGGGAGCTGGTCCATCTTGAAGTCGCCGGTGTGCAGCACCAGGCCGGCCGGGGTACGGATGGCCACCGCGAGGGCGTCCGGGATCGAGTGGTTGACGGCGAAGAACTCGCACTCGAACGGGCCGAGCCGCTCCCGCCGCCCCTCCGCCACGGTCAGTGTGTACGGCTGGATCCGCCGTTCGGCCAGCTTCGCCTCGACAAGCGCGAGCGTGAACTGGGAGCCGACCAGCGGAATGTCCGGCTTGTGGGCGAGCAGGTACGGCACCGCGCCGATGTGGTCCTCGTGGCCGTGGGTGAGGACGATCGCCTGCACGTCGGCCAGCCGGTCCAGGATCGGCCCGAAGTCGGGCAGGATCAGATCCACGCCCGGCTGCTCGACGTCGGGGAAGAGCACCCCGCAGTCGACGATCAGCAGCTTGCCGTCGTACTCGAAGACGGTCATGTTCCGGCCGATGGCGCCGAGTCCGCCGAGCGGAATGATCCGCAGGCCGCCCTCCGGCAGCGGCGGGGGCAGTTCACCCTCGAAGTGCGCCTCGGTCACGCGTTCACCTCATTCTGCGACGCCGTCCGGCGCCGTCGTGTCGTTCGATCATTCGGGCAGGGGCAGGCCCGCCGCCGCGCAGTCGGCGCGCAGCTGGGCCAGTTCGTCGGCGGTGGCGTCCACCAGGGGCGCGCGCACCGGGCCGGCCGGCAGCCCCTTGGCCGCCAGGCCCGCCTTCACCAGGATCACGCCCTGGCTGCGGAAGATGCCGGTGAACAGCGGCAGCAGCTGCCGGTGCAGGCGCAGCGCGGTGGCGGTGTCGCCCGCCTCGTACGCCTCGATCATCTGCTTGGTCTGCGCACCGGTGAAGTGCGTGGAGGTGCCGACCACGCCGACCGCGCCGACCGCCAGGGCGGGCAGGGTCAGCGCGTCCTCGCCGCTGTAGAAGGCCAGGTCGCTGCGGGCCAGCACCCAGGAGGTGGCGGTCAGGTCGCCCTTGGCGTCCTTGACCGCGACGATCCGGCCGTGCTCGGCCAGCGTCACCAGGGTCTCGGTGGCGATCGCGGTGCCGGCGCGGTGCGGGATGTCGTACAGCATGACCGGCAGCCCGGTGGCGTCGGCGACCGCGGTGAAGTGCCGCAGCAACCCGGCCTGCGGCGGCTTGCTGTAGTACGGGGTCACCACGAGCAGGCCGTGCGCGCCGGCCTTCTCGGCCTGCGCGGCCAGCTCGATGGTGTGCCGGGTGTCGTTGGTGCCCACCCCGGCGACGATCCGGGCCCGGTCGCCGACCGCCTCCGCGACGACCCGGATCAGCGCCTCCTGCTCCGCGTCCGTGGTGGTCGGCGCCTCACCGGTGGTGCCGTTGAGCACCAGCGCGTCGTTGCCCTGCTCGTCCACGAGGTGCTGGGCGAGCCGTACGGCGCCGTCCAGGTCGAGGGCGCCGTCGGCGGTGAACGGGGTCACCATGGCCGTGATCAACCGCCCGAACGGGCGCGACGCGCCCCGGACGGGAGCGGCAGGGTGGTCGTGCGTCATGTTCACAACCTAGCTGACGACCACCGGGGGCCCGGCGGCGAAGGGCGCAGGACTCACTCGGCGTGCGGGCTGGCCGCCACCTCGGTGCCGTCGGGCAGCGTGGAGATCACGAAGTCGGCGAAGACGTTCGGCGCCACCCCCTGGAGCTGCCGCAGGCACTCCACGGCCAGCTCGCGGATCTCCACGTCGGCGTGCTCGGTGGCGCGCATCTTGACGAAGTGCCGCCAGGCCCGGTAGTTGCCGGTGACCACGATCCGGGTCTCGGTGGCGTTGGGCAGCACCGCGCGGGCCGCCTGCCGGGCCTGCTTGCGGCGCAGCGTCGGGCTCGGCTCGTCGCCGAACCTGGCCTCCAGCCCCGCCAGCAGCTCGGTGTACGCCCGGACGGCCGCCTCGCTCGCCTCGACGAACGTCTTGTGCAGCTCCGGGTCCTCGGCGATCACCGCGGGCTCGACCATGGCGGCGTCCCGCTCCGGGACGTACCGCTGGGAGAGCTGGGAGTAGGAGAAGTGCCGGTGCCGGATCAGCTCGTGGGTGAAGGAGCGGGAGACCCCGCTGAAGTAGAAGCTCACCGAGCCGTGCTCGAGCACGCTCAGGTGGCCGACGTCCAGGATGTGCGCCAGGTAGCCGGCGTTGGTCGCGGTGGCCGGGTTCGGCTTCTTCCAGCTCTGGTAGCAGGCCCGGCCGGCGAACTCGGCGAGGGCCTGGCCGCCCTCGGCGTCGGTCGACCACGGCACCTCGTCCGGCGCTTGGAACTGGGTCCACGCGATCAGCTTGACCTGGGGCTGCACCATCTCCGGCATTCCTGGGACTGTAGTGGCCGGTGGGCCGCTCGCGAAACGGGGGCACGCCGGACGTGAGTCGGCGCACCGGTCAGACGTAGAGCGCGGTGAACGGGGCCCAGGGCAGGTTGCGGGCCACTGAGAAGGCGAACCAGAGGGCCAGGAAGCCACCGATCACCCGGGGGCTGAGCGACAGCTCCGGCAGCCGCCAGCCGAACGCCCGGTTGCCGGCCCAGGCGACGAAGAGGTACGCCAGGAAGGGCAGCGCGAAGACGAAGAGGAAGTGGTGCCGGGCGGCCGCCGGCAGGTCGGCGTGCAGCACGTACCAGAGCGCGCGGGTGCCGCCGCAGCCCGGGCAGTCCAGCCCGGTGAGGAGCTTGAGCAGGCAGGTCGGGCGGGCGTCCGGGTCGCTGTGCGTGGGGTCGCTGAGCAGGGCGTACGTCATGCCGACGCCGACGCAGCCGAGCGCCGCGAGGGGTACCGCCCAGCGCGGGGCGCGGGCGTGCAGGCGCAGCACCAGGCGGGTGAACCGGTCCGGCTCGACCGGCTGGTAGGTGACCCCGGCGGGCCAGATCGCCGCACCGTCGGGACCGGCCGCGGCGTGCGGGCCGGCGGGCCCGGTGTGCGGGCCGGTGGGCCCGGCGTGCGGGCCGGTGGGCCCGGCGTGCGGGCCGGCGGGCGCGGCGGGCGCCGACTGTGGGCCGGCGGGCGCGGGGTGAGCGGGGGGCGCGACGGGAACAGCCTGCGGGTCGGCCGGGGCGCCGGGCCGGTCAACAGTCGTCACGGGCTTACCGTACACCGGCCACGCCCACCAGCGCGGCGGTCAGCGGGGCGGCCAGATCGCCGGCCGCCGGCGGGGCGACCGCGTCGAGGCCGAGCCAGCCGGCGAGCCGGTAGAGCTCGGCCGCCAGCGCCACGGCGGTCTCCCCCGGATCCACCCCGGGCTCGGCCCACACGGCGGGGACCAGCAGCACCCCGGCCTTCCGGTCGGCCTTCAGGTCGACCCGGGCGGTGAACCGCTCCCCCTGCAGGAAGGGCAGCACGTAGTAGCCGTACACCCGCTGCGGCGCCGGCACGTAGATCTCGATCCGGTAGCTGAAGTCGAAGAGCCGTTCGGCGCGGGACCGCTCCCAGACCAGCGGGTCGAAGGGACTGACCAGGGTGTTGCCGCGCACCCAGCGGGGCAGCCGGGCCTGCGCGTGCAGGTAGGCCGGCTGTCGCCAGCCGGACACCGTGACCGGGGTCAGCTCGCCCGCCTCGACCAGCTCGGCGACCGCCCGCCGGGCGGCGGCGGCCGGCAGCCGGAAGTAGTCGCGCAGCTCCGCCTCGGCGGCCACCCCGAGCGACCGGGCGGCGATCGCGACCAGGGCCCGGTGGGCGTCGGCGTCGCTCGGGGTGGGCGCGTCGAGCACGGCCGGCGGCAGCACCCGTTCGGGCAGGTCGTAGCGGCGGGCGAACGAGGTGGTCCGCTCGGCGGCGGTCACCTCGCCGGCCCAGAACAGGAACTCCAGCGCCTGCTTCACCGACGACCAGTTCCAGCCCCAGTTGCCGGTCTGCCGGGGGGCGTCGTGCTCGATCTCGGCGGCGGTCAGCGGCCCCTTGGCGGCCACCTCGTCGCGGACCCAGGCGACCAGCTCGGGCTGCTCCTGGGCGATCCGGCGCATCCCGCCCCAGGCCTCGTCCCGGGCCCGGGTCATCCGCCAGCGCAGCGCCGGGTGCAGGCCGACCGGCACCAGCGACGCCTCGTGCCCCCAGTATTCGAACAGCTCCCGGGGGCGGCGGTAGGCGGCGGTGTCGAGCAGCGCGGTCGGATACGGCCCGAGCCGGCTGTAGAGCGGCAGGTAGTGCGCCCGTTGCAGGACGTTGACCGAGTCCATCTGGATCAGCCCGACCCGGTCCAGCACCCGGCGCAGGTGCCGGCGGGTGGGCACGCCGGTCGGCGCCGGGTCGGCGAAGCCCTGGGCGGCGAGCGCCACCCGACGGGCCTGGGCGGGCGAGAGCGATTCCGGTGCGGCCATCGTCGGCGACCCTAATCCACCGGTACGACGCCCGTCCCGCACCCGGCGGCCCGGCCCGGGCGGGCGAGTTGTGTCCCGTGCGGAGCGGACGCTGGACCCGCCGCCCCGACCGGCATAGAACGGACGGATGCTCACCATTCGCCGCGAGGAACCCGACGACGCCGAGGCGGTCGCCCGGGCGCACGTGCACGGCTGGCAGGCCGGGTACGCCGGGATCATGCCGGAGGAGGTGCTGGCCCGGCTGAACCCGGTCGCCTGGGCGCAGCGCCGCCGGGACCTGGGCACCGCCGACCCCGAACACCCGTTCACCACCCTGCTCGCCGAGGTCGACGGCGTCGTCGTCGGCTTCGCCACGTTCGGCCCGTACCGGAACAACCAGGACCGCGCCGACCTCGACCCGCGGTACGGCGAGATCCTCGCGATGTACCTGGAGCCGGCGCACTGGGGCACCGGGGCCGGACGGGCGCTGTTCGCCGCGGCCCGGTCCGGACTGGCCGAACGGGGCTGGACGGAGTACCGGCTCTGGGTGCTGGCCGAGAACGCCCGGGCCCGCCGCTTCTACGAGCGGGCCGGCCTGTCACCCGACGGTGCGGAGTCCAACTACCCGGTGCCGCTGGCCGGTGGGCGCGAGCCGGTCCGCCTCCGCGAGCTGCGCTACACCGCCCGGGCGGACGGCTGACGGGGTCGGCCCGTCCCGGTCAGCCGAGCCGCCGCCGGCCGGCGCGGCCGAGCGCCGGATCGGCAGGACCAGCAGCAGGACCAGGCTGATCCAGACGTACGTGTTGCTGCCGAGGAAGCCGTCGAGGCCGGCGAAGTCGTCCTCCCACGCCCAGACGATCCGGCTGATCAGGAAGGCGTACCCGACGAACGCGGCGGCCAGCAGCAGGCGGCGCCGGCGGCCCCGGGCGGGCGCCGCCATGCCGTTGTCGACCAGCAGGATCAGCGCGGGCAGCAGCCAGACCAGGTGGTGCACCCAGGTCACCGGGCTGATCAGGCAGCCGGTGACGCCGGTGAGCGCCAGCCCGGTCGCCTCGTCGCCGGCGGCGACGGCGGCCCGGGAGCGCCACACCCAGACGGCCAGGGTGGCGAGCGCCAGCGCCAGCCAGGCCGCCGTGCTCGGATGCACCGGGTCCAGCCGGGCGACCATCCCCCGCAGCGACTGGTTGGAGATGAAGGCCAGCTCACCCACCCGGTCGGTGTTCCACAACGCGGTGGTCCAGAACTCCCGCGAGGCGTCCGGGACGAGCGCGCCGGCCAGCAGGGTGGCCGCGGTGGCGGTGCCGATCGCCGTGAACGCGGCCCGCCAGCGCCCGGTGACCAGCAGATACAGGATGAACAGACCCGGGGTCAGCTTGATCGCGGTGGCCAGGCCGATGCCGACGCCGGCCCACCGGCTGCCCGCCGGCAGCAGCCGCAGCAGGTCCGCCGCCACCAGGAAGAGCAGCAGCATGTTGACCTGGCCGAAGTTCACCGTCTCGCGCATCGGCTCGAAGGCGGCGGCCAGCAGGAGCGCGACGGCGAGGCTGAACCAGCCGGTCCAGCCCGCGCGGCGGGCGATCGGGTCGACCAGCCACCAGATGAGCACGGTGCTGGCGAGCACGGTGATGACCACGCTCACGGTGATCGCGGCCGGCCAGGGCAGGTACGCCATCGGCAGCATGACCAGGGCGGCGAACGGCGGATAGGTGAAGCCGTACTGAGTGCCGGCCTTGAGGAAGTCGTAGATCTCGCCGCCGTCGTGCACCCAGAACCGCAACGCGCCGTAGTAGACCTTGAGGTCGAAGAACCCGTGCCGGACGGCGGCGACCGCGAGGAAGGCGGCCACCACGCCGGCGAGCACCACCACGGCGGCGACCTGCCCGATCGTCCGCCTGGCACCCTGCGCCACCGTCGCCTCCCTCGCCCTGCGTAGGCTCACGTGCCATGGCTGCAGGCTACGTCCGCCCCGCGCGTCCGGAGGACGCCGCCGAGATCGCACGCATCCAGCTCGCGACCTGGCGGGTCGCGTACCGCCGGATCCTGCCCCGGCACGTGCTCGACAACCTGGACGAGGCGTACCTGACGCGGCGGTGGAGCGCGGCGGTGCAGGAGCCGCCCTCGGGCGCGCACCGGGTGCTGGTCGCCGTCGAACAGGCCGAGCAATCCTATCTGGTGGGGTTCGCCGCTTCCGGTCCGGCCGATGCCGAGGCGCTGGCGCCGGGCGAGCCGGCCGAGGCGCTCGGCGAGGGCGTGGCCGCCGTGACCGACCTGCTGGTCGAGCCGCGCTGGGGGCGGCGCGGGCACGGCAGCCGGCTGCTCGCCGCGGCCGTCGACCACTGGCGCGCCGACGGCCTCGGCCGCGCGGTGGCCTGGGTCTTCGACGCCGACGCGGCGACCCGGAAGTTCCTCACCTCCACCGGCTGGGAGCCCGACGGCGCGGCCCGCGCGCTGGACGTCGACGACATGCTCGTCCCCCAGCTCCGCCTGCACGTCGCCGTCCCCGCCACGCCGGACGCCCCCTGAGGTACGCGCCCCGCGCGCGCCGGTTGTCAGCCGGTGCGCCTACGGTGGGGCGATGAGCACCACGGCGACGGCGAACCCCACCGACCTGGAGGCGTTCCGGGTCGAACTGACCGGCTACGCGTACCGGATGCTCGGCTCGGTCTTCGACGCCGAGGACGCGGTGCAGGAGACCCTGCTGCGGGCCTGGCGCGGGTGGGACGGTTTCGACGGCCGGTCCAGCCTGCGCACCTGGCTCTACCGGATCACCACGAACATCTGCGTCGACCTGCTGCGCGGGCGCGCCCGGCGGGCCCTGCCGGTCGACCTGGGCGCCCCGTCGCCACCGGTGGTCGAGTCGCTCGGCGCGCCGGCCGGCGACTGGCTGGAGCCGGTGCCGGACGGCGCGGTGCTGCCGGCCGACCCGGCCGAGCTGGCGGTGGCCCGGGAGTCGGTGCGGCTGGCGTTCGTGGCCGCGCTCCAGCACCTGCCGGCCCGGCAGCGGGCGGTGCTGATCCTGCGGGACGTGCTGCGCTGGCGGGCCGACGAGGTGGCCGAGCTGCTCGACGCGAGCGTGCCGGCCGTCAACAGCGCCCTCCAGCGGGCCCGGGCCACGCTGGCCGGGGCCCGGATCGAGCCGGCCGCCGGCCCGGGGCTCGACCCGGCCGACCGCGACCTGCTCGACCGGTACGTGGACACCTTCACCCGGTACGACATCGACGCGCTGGTGGCGCTCCTGCGGGCGGACGCCGTGCAGAGCATGCCGCCGTACGCGATGTGGCTGCGCGGGGCCACGGAGATCGGCCGCTGGCTGTCCGGTCCGGGCGCCGAGTGCCGGGGGTCGCGGCTGGTGCCGATCGCCGCGAACGGTGGGCCGGCCTTCGCCCAGTACCGGGTCGATCCGGCCGGCGGCCACGCGGCCTTCTCGATCCAGGTGCTCGAGCTTTCCGGCGGCCGGATCGCCGGGTTCCACCACTTCCTCCTGCCCGACCTCTTCCCCCGCTTCGGCCTGCCGCTGCGGCTGGACCGGTGAGCCACCGATGAGTTTCGCCGGCGCGTCTCGTCCATCTCTCGTACGCCGCCGCGCCGCCGGTGGTCCCGGCACGGGGCGGGACCACCGGCGGCACCGGTGCGATCAGGCCGCCCTCCCGGTCAGGCCGGGCCCTCACGTCGGGGCTGGCCTTCGGGTCAGCTCGGGCTGAGTTCGGCGACCACCTCGTCGTCCTCCATCGCGCCCGTCGGCTGGAAGCCGAGGGAGCGGTAGAGGGCGGCGGCCGCGACATTCTCCGGGTGGTAGCTGAGGCGTACCGGGTGGCCCTGCGCGGCCAGCCACTCCGCGAGGGTGCGTACGGCGGCCCGACCCACCCCGTGGCCCTGCTCGGCACCGTCGATCACCATGCCGCCGATCCAGCGGGACTCGTCGTCGTCCACGCCCCACATCAGGTGCCCGACCACGGTGTCGTCCGCGTACACGGCGAGCGAGGTCCACACCGGCGAGCGCAGGGTGAGCAGCAGGTAGCGGGCGGCCAGCGCGGGCACCCAGGAGCGCTGCTCGTCGCGGGGCGCGACGTCCGCCACGGCCCGCCAGTTCTCGTCGTCGACGGGTCGCAGCGTCACCCGACGACCGGCGCGGTCGGTCAGCCCTGAATCGATCATGCGGGTGAGCCTAGGTGCGGCCCGCCTCGCACGACGACCGGGTTTCCGGCGGCCGGCTCAGCCCGCTGCCGCGGCGTCCAGGAAGGGCCGCGGGTCGCCCGCCCCGAGGTCGGTGATCCCCGCGCTGCCCAGGGCCCCGACGGCGAGGGTACGCCGGACGGCGGCGAAGGTGATCACGTGCCCGATCGTGCCGCCCAGGGTGTGCGTGGTCGGCGGCGTGCAGGTGGTGTCCACGAACGTGTCGGCCAGGGTCCCCTCGGCCAACGTCCGGGCCACGAAGGCACGCCAGTCCCCGCCGGCGGCCGCGTGCCGGGCGGCCAGCCCGCGCACCGACTGGTCGCTCTCGTCCGGCCAGTCGCCGCCACGCAGCGCCGACAGCCAGTGCTCCTCCTGGGTGACCATGGCGTTGATCAGGGAACGCAGCGTCGGCCGGTCGTCGATGGTCTCCACCGACACGGTGATGGGCCGGTCGAGCACCTCATCGTTGAGCGTGCCGGCCCGCTCGATGATCGCGGTGAGGGTGTCGACGTGGTGGTCGACCAGGTGCTGGAGGACGTTCATCGCAGTCTCCTGACGGGTAGCCGGCAGCCGCAGGCCGCCGGGCGGTTGAAAGTGGACGCCGCTGGGGCAGGACAGCTCCAGCTCGCGGAAGGTGACCGGTGGACGCCGCCGGACGGCGGTCGGTGCCACCCCGTACGCCCGCTGGAACGCGCGGGTGAACGCCTCGTGCGATCCGTACCCGGCCTCCACGGCGATGTCGAGGACGGTCCGGTCGCTGGTGGTGAGGCGGTGCGCCGCGCGCTCCAGCAGCAGCCGCCGCCGCAGGGCGCCGGGAGGCTCCCCGGTGGCGGCGGCGACCAACCGGTCAAAATGGAACCGGGACAGGTGGGCCCGGGCCGCGACCTCGCCCGGCCCGGCGGTCGGGTCGTCGAGCGCTACCTGGATCGAGTCGAGGATTCTGGTGAGCCCATCCGGCGAGGTCATGCTGACAGCCTGCACCGGGCGACCCGCGCCCCGCTTGATCGCCGTTGCGGACCTGCCGGCCGCCACCGGTCCACCGCCGGCACGGCCGATCACCCGACGCTCCTCCGCCGGCACCGGTCCCCGCCGGGACGGCCGATCCCCCGGCGGCCCGTCCGCCGCCAGCCGGACCCGCCACATGGGGCGTCCCACCGATCGTCCGGCGTCCCTCCGCCGCAGGCCGGACCCGGAACGCCGGCCGTCACCGGTGCCCGCCGTCCTGCGGCCGCCAACGGCTGCGCGTCATTCGGCGTCCGTCGTCCGCCGGGCGGCCGGCCCGTCAGTCGAGCAGGGCGTCCAGGCCGACCGTCAAGCCCGGGCGGCGGCACACCTCGCGCACGGCCAGCAGCACGCCGGGCATGACGCGGCCCGGTCCAGCGATGCTGCCGGCGGGTGGCCCCGGGCAGCTGCTGGTGGAGACCGACGCGCCGTACCTGACCCCGGTGCCGCACCCCGGGCCGGGTCAGTCAGGCAGGACGTCCATGCCGACCGCCAGGCCCGGCTGCGGGTCGTCCCGGGCCGGGTCAGTCGAGCAGGACGTCCAGGCCGACGGTCAGGCCCGGCTGCGGCCGGGTCAGTCGAGCAGGGCGTCCAGGCCGACCGTCAGGCCCGGCCGGCGGCGCACCTCGCGCACGGCCAGCAGCACCCCGGGCATGAACGAGGCCCGGTCCAGCGAATCGTGCCGGATGGTCAGCGTCTCGCCGGTGGTGCCGAAGAGCACCTCCTGGTGGGCGACCAGACCGGCGGCCCGCACCGCGTGCACGCGTACCCCGTCGATGTCGGCACCGCGGGCGCCGGGCACCTCGTCCTTGGTGGCGTCGGGGGTGGGGCCGAGACCGGCCTCGGCGCGGGCCCGCGCGATCAGGCGGGCGGTGTGGGTGGCGGTGCCGCTCGGCGCGTCCAGCTTGCGCGGGTGGTGCTGCTCGATGATCTCGACCGACTCGAAGTGGCGGGCCGCCTTCGCGGCGAACTGCATCATCAGCACCGCACCGATGCCGAAGTTCGGGGCGATGACCACGCCCACCTCGGGCCTGCCCGCGAGCCAGCCGCGCACCTGGTCCAGCCGCTGCTCGGTGAAGCCGGTGGTGCCGACCACCGCGCTGATCCCCTGATCGATGCACCAGCGCAGGTTGTCCATCACGACGTCGGGGGTGGTGAAGTCGACGACCACCTCGGCGCCGGCGTCGCCCGCGGCGACCAGCTCGTCCCCCTGGTCGATCGTCGCGACAAGGTCCAGGTCGGAGGCGCCGTCGACCGCCTTGCAGACCTCCATGCCCATCCGGCCACGGGCGCCCAGCACGCCGACCCGGATCGGCTCGGCCCGGTCCTTCTCCTGCTCGTCAGTCACGGGGCACAACCTATCCCAATCGGGACGTCGCCTCCCTGGCAGACCGAGACCGTCCCACCACCCGACCACTCCCCACGAGATGCCGCCTTCCCGACCGAGCGAACCCCGACCGCCTGGCACTGCCCAGCGAGACGTCGCTCCCCCGACCGGCCGGACCTCGCCTCCGGCACTCCCCGTCGAGACGTCGGGCTGCGGCAAAACGGGCCTTCGCCCGATCATGATCGACTCGGGTTGCGGCAAAACGGGCCTTCCCGGGCCTGGGAAGCCCCAGCTTGCCGCAATCCGTTACCCGGCCCACGGCCGGGGCGGCCAGGCCACGGGCAGGCC
Organism: Micromonospora sp. NPDC050495; assembly: GCF_040655175.1. Classification (NCBI taxonomy): domain Bacteria; kingdom Bacillati; phylum Actinomycetota; class Actinomycetes; order Micromonosporales; family Micromonosporaceae; genus Micromonospora; species Micromonospora sp. NPDC050495. The sequence continues at coordinate 230,214 of NZ_JBFAJK010000004.1, forward strand.
TGGCGGCGGGCGGCGGGGGCAGACGGCCACGGCCGGGCCGGGCAGCCCAACGGAGCGGCCAAGCGGGGCGGCCCGGCGGGGCGGTCCGGGCGGGGCGGTCCGGGCGGGGCAGCCCGACGGAGCGGCCAAGCGGGGCAGCCCGACGGCGCGGTCCGGGCGAGGCAGCCCGACGGAGCGGTCGGGCGGAGCGACGCGGGGCGGGGCGGGGTGGGTCAGCTGAGGAAGGCGGCCTCGTCGAAGGGGCCGACGACGGCGAGGGACATCGGCCGGGTGAGCAGCTCGGCGGCGAGGACGTTCACGTCCGCCAGGGTCACCGCGTCGACCCGGGCGAGCAGTTCGTCCACCGGCATCAGGTCGCCGTAGAGCAGTTCGCCCTTGGCGAGCCGGCTCATCCGCGAGCCGGTGTCCTCGAGGCCGAGGACGAAGGAGCCCTTGCTCATCCCCTTGCCCCGGGCCAGCTCCTCCTCGGTGATCCCGTGCTCCGCCACCTTGGCCAGCTCCGCGCGGGTCAGCTGGAGCACCTCGTCCACCTTGCCCGGCGCGCAGCCGGCGTAGACGGCGAACAGGCCGCTGTCGGCGTACTGGCTGGCGTAGGAGTAGACCGAGTAGGCCAGGCCGCGCTGCTCGCGGATCTCCTGGAACAGCCGGCTGGACATGCCGCCGCCGAGGACGTTGTTGAGTACACCGAGGGCGAACCGCCGCTCGTCGGCCCGGTCGATGCCGGGGCAGCCGAGGATGACGTGCGCCTGCTCGGTCTCCTTCGGCTCGACCAGCGTGGTGACCGGCTTGGTGCGTACCGCCGGGGCGGTCGGCCGGCGCGGCGCCGGCGCCGCCGGATCGGTGTCCAGGGGGGTGCCGCGCAGCGCCTGGCGGACCAGCCGGACCACGGCGCCGTGGTCGAGGTTGCCGGCGGCGGCCACCACGATCTGCGGCGGGGTGTAGCGGCGGCGGTAGAAGCTCTGGATCTGCCCCCGGGTCATGGGGGTGACCGTCTCCTCGGTGCCGGAGATGAGCCGGCCGAGCGGGTGGTCGCCGTAGACGGCGCGGGCGAAGAGGTCGTGCACCTCGTCGCCGGGCTCGTCGTCGTGCATGGCGATCTCTTCGAGGATGACCCCGCGCTCGGTCTCCACGTCGGCGGGCTCGAGCACCGAGTCGGCGACCAGGTCGCACATGACGTCGATGGCCAGCGGCAGGTCCTCGTCCAGCACGCGGGCGTAGTAGCAGGTGTATTCCTTCGTGGTGAAGGCGTTGGTCTCGCCGCCGACCGCCTCGATCTCCGCCGAGATGTCCAGCGCGGTGCGCTTGCTGGTGCCCTTGAAGAGCAGGTGCTCCAGGAAGTGCGCGGCCCCGGCCTGCGGCCCGGTCTCGTCACGGGAACCGACGGCGACCCAGATGCCGAACGACACGCTGCGCATCGCCGGGATGGCCTCGGTGAGGACGCGCAGCCCGCTGGGCAGGACGGTACGGCGCACGGTGCCGCCGAGTGGGTCCTCGCTGAGCGTACGGGTGACCGCCCGGGCCACCCGGCCGCCCGGCGGCGCCACCCCCGGTCGAGCCGTCGGGGAAGACGAACGCCGGGTCCGACTCACGAGAACCTGCTCCCAGTTTCAACGAGGGGTGGATGGTGCGGTGGTGCCGCTCGGGGCGCCACGCGAAGCCGACAACTCCAGCTCGGCCGTGGCCGCGCGCCGGCCCGAAGCCGTGCCGCTGGAGCCGTGGACCGGCCCGGGGGACGCCGTCGGCGTCCTCCGGGCCGGACGGTGGATCAGCTGTGCCGGGTCCGGCGACGCGGGCGGGACTCGCCGCCGCCCTCGCCGCCCTCGCCCCGCTCGGGGCCCCGGCCGCCGCGCTCCCGGTCACCCCGGTCGCCCCGGTCCCGCGGAGCACGGTCGCCGCGGTCCCGGCCGGCCGGACGCTCGCCACCGGCGGCCTCCTCGGCGGCCGGCGCCTCGGCGCCCTCCGGGCGGACCTTGTCCAGGTAGATCTTGCCGCGGGCGTCGATGTCGGCGATCTCCACCTCGACCTTGTCCCCGACGTTGAGGAAGTCCTCGACCTTCTCGACCCGCTTGCCGTCGCCCACCTTGGAGATGTGCAGCAGGCCGTCGCGGCCCGGGAGCAGCGAGATGAAGGCGCCGAACGCGGCGGTCTTCACCACGGTGCCCAGGAACCGGTCGCCCATCTTCGGCAGGGTCGGGTTGGCGATCGCGTTGATCCGCTCGACCGCGGCCTGGGCGGACGGGCCGTTGGTCGCGCCGACGTAGATGGTGCCGTCGTCCTCGATGGAGATCTCGGCGCCGGTCTCGTCCTGGATGGCGTTGATGGTCTGGCCCTTCGGGCCGATCACCATGCCGATCTTGTCGACCGGGATCTTCACGGTGGTGACCCGCGGCGCGTAGTCGCTCATCGTGGCCGGGCCCTCGATCGCCGACTGCATCACGTCGAGGATGGTCTGCCGGGCCTCGTTCGCCTGCTGCAGCGCGGCGGCCAGCACGTCCGACGGGATGCCGTCGAGCTTGGTGTCGAGCTGCAGCGCGGTGACGAAGTCCCGGGTGCCGGCGACCTTGAAGTCCATGTCACCGAACGCGTCCTCGGCGCCGAGGATGTCGGTCAGCGTCACGTACCGGGTCTTGCCCTCCACCTCGTCGGAGATGAGGCCCATGGCGATGCCCGCGACCGGCGCCTTCAGCGGCACACCGGCCGAGAGCAGGCCCAGCGTGGAGGCGCAGACCGAGCCCATCGAGGTGGAGCCGTTGGAGCCGAGCGCCTCGGAGACCTGCCGGATGGCGTAGGGGAACTCCTCGCGCGACGGCAGCACCGGGATCAGCGCCCGCTCGGCCAGCGCGCCGTGGCCGATCTCGCGCCGCTTCGGCGAGCCGACCCGGCCGGTCTCACCGGTCGAGTACGGCGGGAAGTTGTAGTTGTGCATGTAGCGCTTGCGGTTCTCCGGGGAGAGGGTGTCCACCATCTGCTCCATGCGCAGCATGTTCAGCGTGGTGACGCCCAGGATCTGGGTCTCGCCCCGCTCGAACAGCGCCGAGCCGTGCACCCGCGGCAGCACGCCGACCTCGGCGGTCAGCGGACGGATGTCGCGCGGGCCGCGGCCGTCGATGCGGACCTGCTCGCGCAGCACCCGGTTGCGCACCTCGGACTTGGTCAGCGAGCGGAAGGCGGCGGAGAGCTCCTTCTCGCGGCCCTCGAACCGCGGGCCGAGCTCCTCGGCGACCTTGGCCTTGACCCGGTCGAGGGCCTCCTCGCGGTCCGCCTTGCCGGCGATCTTGAGGGCCTCGGCGACCTCGGCGCGGGCCAGCTCGGCCACCGCCTCGTACGCGTCGTCCTGGTAGTCCAGGAAGACCGGGAACTCGGTGACCGGCTTGGCGGCCACCTCGGCCAGCTCGCTCTGCGCGCGGCACAGCTCGCGGATCGCCGGCTTGGCGGCCTCCAGGCCGCTGGCCACGATCTCCTCGGTCGGAGCGGTGGCGCCGTCCGCGATCAGGGCCACGGCGTGCGGCGTCGCCTCGGCCTCGACCATCATGATCGCGACGTCACCGTCAGCCAGCGCCCGGCCGGCCACGACCATGTCGAAGGTGGCTCGCGCCAGCTCCTCCAGGGTCGGGAAGGCAACCCACTGGCCGTCGACGTGCGCGACCCGGGTCGCCCCGATCGGGCCGGAGAACGGCAGGCCGGAGAGCTTGGTGGACATCGAGGCGGCGTTGATCGCCACCACGTCGTACGGGTGCAGCGGGTCGAGCGCCAGCACGGTCTCGACGACCTGGACCTCGTTGCGCAGGCCCTTGACGAAGGACGGGCGCAGCGGCCGGTCGATCAGCCGGCAGGTGAGGATGGCGTCCTCGCTGGGGCGACCCTCGCGGCGGAAGAACGAGCCGGGGATCCGGCCCGCGGCGTACATCCGCTCCTCGACGTCCACGGTCAGCGGGAAGAAGTCGAACGACTCGCGCGGCTGCTTGCCGGCCGTGGTGGCGGAGAGGACGACCGTCTCGCCCAGCTGGGCGATGACGGAGCCGGCGGCCTGACGGGCCAGCCGGCCAGTTGAGAAGGTGATCTCGCGGGTGCCGAAGGCCCCGTTGTCGATCACGGCGGTGCGGGATTCGGTGCCGAGGTTCGTCTCGGTCATGTTCGGTGGTGCTCCTTCGCGTCGTCGGCCACGACACGGGGAACTGCCCAGACGGCCGGTCTTCGATCGAAGCGCCCGGGTGGCCGGCATGATGCCGGGGTTCCCGGGGGCCACTACCGGAGACCGGTGCGCTGACCGGTTCCCTCTCGGGTTGTCGCGTGGCCGGTTTCTTCTGTGGTACCGGAACGGGGGAGCGGCCGAGCGGCCACTCCCCCGTCACGTCATCGGCGCAGACCGAGCCGCTCGATGAGCGACCGGTAGCGGTTGATGTCCTTCTTCTGGACGTAGTTGAGCAGCCGACGGCGACGGCCGACCAGCAGCAGCAGCCCGCGGCGGCTGTGGTGGTCGTGCTTGTGCACCTTCAGGTGCTCGGTGAGCTCGGCGATCCGCTTGGTGAGGACCGCGACCTGCACCTCCGGCGAACCGGTGTCGCCCTCGGCGGTCGCGTACTCCGCGCGGATCTTGGCCTTGGCTTCCTGGTCGAGCGCCATGTTCTCCCTGTTTCGTGGAACGTTCGATGGGGTCCGTCGGATCGGTCTGAGTGACCGGGCAACGGACCGGTTCCTCGCACCCGCGGCGTCGTGCAGGCACGCGAGGCCCCACGTCGGTCAGCCGACGTCCCTGCCAGACTACCAGCCCGGCCGGGAACCACCCGGTGAAGGGCGGCGCGGCGGCCCGGAGCGGCGTCAGCCGGCCGCGCGCCGGGTCCGCTCCACGTCCTCGGCGATCTGCGCCACCAGGGGCTCGATCGCGTCGTACGTCCGTTGTTCGCGCAGGTGCGCCACGAAGTCCAGGGCGAGCCGTTCGCCGTACAGGTCGCCGGTGAAGTCCAGCGCGTACGCCTCCACCCGCCGCTCCCGGCCGGAGAAGGTCGGGTTGGTGCCGATGGAGACCGCCGCGGCCAACGGCTCGCCGCCCCGGCGCACCAGCCGGGCCGCGTACACGCCGTCGGCGGGGACCGCCGCGTACCGGTGGGTCAGCAGGTTGGCGGTGGGGTAGCCCAGCTCCCGCCCGCGCTGGTCGCCACGGACCACCACGCCCTCCACCCGGTGCGGCCGGCCGAGCGCGGCGGCCGCCGCGGCCACGTCGCCCGCGTCGACGCAGGAACGGATGTACGTGGAGGAGAAGACGGTGCCCGCCTCGGCGACCAGCGGGGCGCCCTCGACCCCGAAGCCGAAGGTGCGGCCCAGCCGCTCCAGCAGGGCCACGTCGCCGGCGGCCCGGTGCCCGAAGCGGAAGTTGTCCCCGACCACCACCAGCGCCGCGTGCAGGTGCTCGACGAGGATGTCGTGCACGAACGCCTCGGCCGGCAGCCGGGAGAACTCGGCGGTGAACGGCACCACGCAGAGCACGTCGGCCCCGAGCGCCTCGATCAGCTCCGCCTTGCGCGCCGGCTCGGTGAGCACCGCCGGGTGCGAGCCGGGCCGGACCACCTCGGCCGGGTGCGGGTCGAAGGTGACCACCACCGACTTGACGCCCAGTTCCCGGGCCCGGGCCACGGCGTGGCCGATGGTGGCCTGGTGGCCCTTGTGCACCCCGTCGAAGACGCCGATGGTGACCACCGAGCGACCCCAGCCGCCCGGCGCCGCCTCGTACCCCCGCCACCGCTGCATTCCCGCTCCTCCCCTGCTCGACTGTGCCCCGCGCCGCCGTCAGGCCGGGGCCAGCACGATCTCCGCGCGGGCTCGGCCGTCCCGCTCGCTGACGATAGCGATCAACCCGCCCTCCGGGCCGAAGACCGCGTACGGGCCGGCGATGCCGGCCGGGTCCAGCGGCCCACCGTGGGAGAGCACCTTCGCCTCCACCACGGTGGCGTCCCGGCGCGGGAAGAACCGGTCGGCGGCGGCGTCGAGCGGCAGGTTGACCACCTCGGGGGCGCGCTGCTCCAGCGCGTCGAGGGTGGCCGCCTCGGCCAGCGTGAAGCCGCCGACCGCGGTGCGGCGCAGCGCGGTCAGGTGGCCACCGACCCGCAGCGCCAGGCCCGCGTCCCGCGCGATGGCCCGGATGTACGTCCCGGACGAGCAGGTCACGTCGACGTCGACGTCGACCACGTCCGGGGCGTCCCGGCGGATGGCCAGCACCTCGAGGCGGGAGACGGTCACCCGGCGCGCGGGCAGGTCGACGCTCTCCCCGTCGCGGACCCGCTGGTACGCCCGCTGCCCGTTGATTTTGATGGCGCTCACCGCGCTCGGCACCTGGTCGATCTCGCCGGTGAGCGCGGTGAGCGCGGCCCGGATCGCCTCGTCGGTGACCCCGGCGGTCGAGCTGGCCGCGATCACATCACCCTCGGCGTCGTCGGTGACGGTGGCCTGCCCCAGCCGGATCGTCGCGGTGTAGCTCTTGCCGGCGCCGATCACGTAGGTGAGCAGCCGGGTGGCCCGGCCGACGCCGATCACCAGCACCCCGGTGGCCATCGGGTCGAGCGTGCCGCCGTGCCCCACCCGCCGGGTCCGGGCCAGCCGGCGGATCCGGGCCACCACATCGTGCGACGTCATGCCGCCGGGCTTGTCGACCACGATCAGTCCGTCAGTGCTCACGCCCGCCAAGCCTGCCAGACGGCGGGCAGCGGCCCGGTGGGGGATGCCCCGCTGGCGGTCAGCGGACCGCGCCGACCACCGCCCAGCCGCCGGAGCGCAGCCGCAGCAGCAGGGCGACCAGCCGGAGCACCACGAACAGCAGCAGCCCGGCCCAGATCCCGCCGAGGCCCAGGTCGAGCCCGTAGGCCAGCCAGATCGCCGGCAGGAACCCGCCGAACGCCGCCACGATGGTGAGGTTGCGCAGGTAGCGGACGTCCCCGGCGCCGATCAGCACCCCGTCGAGGGCGAAGACCACCCCGCCGATCGGTTGCAGCGCCACGAACCAGGGCCAGGCGACCATGGCCTGCTCGCGTACCTGCGGGTCGGCGCTGAACCAGGACGGGACCAGGCCGGCGCCGGCGGCGATGAGCACCGCGAACGCCACGCCGCAGGCCCCGCCGACCAACGCGATGCGCCGGGCCAGCGCGCGGGCGCCGGCCGCGTCGCCGGCACCGAGCGCGGCGCCGACCAGCGACTGCGCCGCGATGGCGAGGGCGTCCAGCACCAGGGCGGTGAAGAACCACAGCTGTACGGCGATCTGGTGCGCGCCGACCGCGGCGGCGCCGAACCGGGCCGCGACCGCGGTGGCGGAGAGGAAGCTGGCCTGGAAGGCGACGCCCCGGACGAGCAGGTCCCGGCTGAGCACGAGCTGCTGGCGGATCAGCGCGGGCCGGGGCCGCAGGGAGATCCGTTCGCGGACCAGCGCCGCCGCGAACAGCCCGCCGGAGAGGGTCTGGGCCGCGGCGTTCGCCACCGCCGAGCCGGCCAGCCCCAGCCCGGCCGGGTAGACCAGCAGCGGGCAGAGCAGCGCCGAGAGCAGGTTGGGGGCGAGCACGAAGAGCAGCGGGCGCCGGGTGTCCTGGATGCCGCGCAGCCAGCCATTGCCGGCGGCGGCGAGCAGCAGGCCGGGCGCGCCCAGCGCCGCGATCCGCAGCCAGGTCGCGGCCTGCTCGGCCACCTCGCCCGAACCGCCGACCAGGGTACGCGCCAGCACGCCCCCGCCGAGTTGGACGGCGAGCGCCACCAGCACCCCGACGGTCAGCGCGAGCCAGGAGGCCTGGACGCCCTCGGCCACCGCGGCGGCCCGGTCCCCCGAGCCGAACCGGCGCGCCGACCGCCCGGTCGTGCCGTACGCGACGACCGTGCCCAGCCAGGCGGCGAGCGTCATCACCGTGCCGCCCACGGCGAGCGCGGCGAGCGGGACGCGACCCAGGTGCCCCACGACGGCGGTGTCCACCAGGACATAGAGCGGCTCGGCGGCGAGCACCACGAGGGCCGGCAGGGCGAGCCCGGCGATGCGCCGCGCCGAGACGGCCGGCGGGGCGGGGGTGACGGTCTGGCTCATCACGGCCGATCCTGGCACGCCTCCCGTAAGGCCCGCAACCCTCCCGCATCACTTACCACTCCGCCCTCCTCCCCCACCCCTCGCTGAGGCGGCAGTGGGGCTAGGAGGTGGGGAGGGTGGCGAGCCAGGAGCGGGTTTGGGCGGGGGTGCGGAGGTGGACCACCGGCAGGTCGGGGGTGAGCGTGCGGGCGGCGGCTTCGACCCGGGGGCGGGAGCGGCGCGGGTAGTGCCAGACGTAGCGGAGGAACGCCGCGTCGATCTGCTCCGGGCAGCCGGGCGGCAGGTCCGGTCGGGGCGTGCCCCGGTGGGTCCAGCGGCGGCGGAGCACCCGGGCGAGGCAGCGCAACCGGGGCGTGTCGCAGAGCACCAGCAGGTCGGCGCGGGGCAGGCGGAGATCGAGGGTGGCGGCGTAGTTGCCGTCCATCACCCAGGCCGGGCGGGCGGCGAGCGCGCCGACCTCGGCGCGGAACTCGGCGTCCGGGGCGGCGACCCAGCCCGGCCGCCAGTAGTGCCGGTCCAGGTGGACGAGGGGGAGGTCGAGCCGGCGGGCGACCTCGCGGGCCAGGGTGCTCTTGCCGGCGCCCGCGCTGCCGACGATCAGGATGCGGCGCACCGGCCGACGGTAGCGCCCCGGAGGCGGCGAACCGGAGACCGACCGGTCGGCACGACACCGCCGACGATCAGGATGCGGCGCACCGGCCGGGACGGTGCCACCCGGGGGCGGCGAAGAGCAGACCCTGCGGTCGGCGCGGCGGTGACGTCGGCTGACCCGACGTCACCGCCGGCGGGCTGACGTCACTGACGGGTGTCCATCGAGGTCTGCAGGGCGCGGCGCATCTGCTCCCGCGCCTCGTCGGTGGTGGTCTCGGTCTGCGGCTTGCGCTTGGTCGCCACGGGATCTTCCCTTCCAGGGTGCGGACCGCCGACGGCGGCGGCCCTTCGGGCGGTTCGGAGCGCCCGGGAGCGGTCCGGGATCACCGGAGCGGCTCGCCTGGCAGCGTGAGCCCGGGTCGGTCTGACCCTGGAGGGAGGCGGCACCTGGTGCGGAGCCACCGCCCCTGACCAGCGCGGCAAGGCGCCGGTCCCGCACCCAAGTTAACGTTCATTTTCCACATGCTGCCCGCAGTTCCCGGAATGCGGACGCCCCGCGCGACCCCCTCAGCGGGCCAGGAAGTGCCAGCCCAGCCACCACCAGAAGCCGAACAGTCCGATCCGGCCCACCGGCACCGGGCCCACCTCGTAGCGCATCACGAACGCGCAGACCTCGCCGAGCGACGGGATCCGGGAGCCCTCCCGCCGGGCCGCCCATTCGATCACCGCGAGGAGCGCCAGCGCGGTGAGGAAACCGCCGATCGCCAGCAGCCGCATCACCGGCGCACCAGTCCCCAGAACGCGGAGAGCCAGGCGAACCAGGCCGCCGACCGGACCAGATGGTCCTCCAGCAGCGGGTCGGCCAGCCGGGAGAAGGTGGGGAACTCGTCACCCACCGAGAGCACGAAGGTGGCTCCCTCGAGCACCCCGAAGAGGGTGGCCGGCAGCAGCCACCAGACCGCGCCGCGGCCCAGGCGGCGCGGCGCCGGCCGGCGCGGCACCCGGTTGTTCAGGCCGATCCAGATCAGCGCGCCACCCGTGCCCAACGTGTAGAGGTTGGCCTGGGCCGAGAAGGAGGGCAGCTGGCCACCGACCAGGGACAGGCAGATCAGCACCGGTACGGAGACGACCGGACGGTCCCAGGCTCGGGGCGCCTCGACGGTGAGCTCGCGGGGATGATCCATCTACCGATTGTCCCCACGGTCACGAAGTGCGGGAAGACCGGCGCGCCCCGGAGCCGCCCCTGATCTCAGCCGGGCAGCAGCGCCCCGGCCAGCTCGCCCCGGATCCGGTCCACCACCTCGTCGATCGTGCCGCGCCCGGTGAAGCCGGCCGCGAACCGGTGCCCGCCGCCGCCCAGCGCCACCGCCACCGCGCTGACGTCCACCGCGCCCTTGCTGCGCAGCGAGACCGCCCACTCGGCGGCGTCGACCTGCTTGACCACGCAGCTCACGTCCGCCTCGGCCGTGCACCGGACCGAGTCGATCAGCGCCTCCAGCACGTACGCCGGCTGGTCGTGGCGGTCCAGGTCCGCGCGGGTGGCGTACGTCCAGACGAGCCCGCGCCCGGCGGCGGCCGCCGGCTCCAGGCGGGCCCGCAGCATCACCTCGCCGAAGAGCTGGACCGCGCCGAACGGGCGGGTGTCGAAGATCCGCCGGGAGATGTCGCCGGGCCGGATGCCGGTGGCCAGCAGCCGGGCCGCCAGCCGGTGCACGGCCGGGGTGGTGGCTTCGAAGCGGAACGAGCCGGTGTCCGTGCTCAGCGCCACGTAGAAGCAGGTCGCGATCTCCGCGTCCAGCGGCACCCCGAGCCGGTCCAGCAGTTCCTGCGCCACCACCGAGGTGGCCGCGGCGTGCGGGTCCACCAAGTGGATGCCGCCGAACCGGGTGTTCGAGGCGTGGTGGTCCAGCACCAGGGCCGTCCCGGCCTTGTCCAGCCGGTCGGCCAGGTCACCCAGCCGGGACTCGCTCGCCACGTCGAAGCAGATCACCAGGTCCGGCTCCGGGTACGCGTCGTCCTGCGGGACCAGCAGCTCCAGCCCGGGCAGCCAACGGAACGGCTCGGGCAGCACCGGCGGCCCGGGGAAGGTCGCCCGCAGCTGCCGTACGCCGAGCCGGCGCAGGCCCAGCCCGAAGCCGAGCATGGTGCCCAGCGCGTCGCCATCCGGGTTCACGTGGCAGATCAGCTGCACCCGCGCGTCGGCGGGGAGCCCGCGTACGGCCGCGAGGGCGGCCGCCCAGTCGGTGTCGGTCGGGCCGGCGCCGGCCGGCGTGCCGCCCTCGGCGGAATCGTTCACGGGCGGTCGCCGCCGCGCGGCTCGTCCTCGGCCGTGGTCTCGCCCTCGGCCCCCGCGTCGGTCTCGCCCTCGGCGTCCTCGTCCTCGTCCTCCAGCCGGTACGGCTGCGCCTCGCCCGCGTACTGCGCCCGGGCGGCCAGCCGCTGCACCTCGGCGTCGGCGTTGCGCGCCGCCGCCAGCAGGTCGTCGATGTGCTTGACCTGGTCCTGCACGTCGTCCAGGACGAAGGTCAGGGTCGGCGAGTGGCGCAGGCCGAGCGCCTTGCCGACCGTGCTGCGCAGCAGGCCCTTGGCGCTCTCCAGCGCGGCGGCGGTGCTGGACTGGGCCGCCGCGTCGCCGAGCACCGTGTAGAACACGGTGGCGTCGCGCAGATCGGCGGTGATCCGGGCATCGGTGATGGTGATCATCCCGAGCCGGGGGTCCTTGATCTGGCTCCGCACCACCGACGCGACCAGTTCACGGATGCGCTCCGCGTGCCGGCGTACCTTGGCCGGATCCGTCATCTCCCCCACCTCCAGGGTCACCCTGCTCCTTACGACGGCTCCAGCTCGGCGCGTCTGACGACCCGCCGCGACCTGGAGCCGCCCAACATCTCGCACACTACCCGCGCGCCCGCGACCCCCGCGCCGGGCCGCCGGGCCGGCGCCGGGTCCCGGTGGACCCGCGGTACGGCCCGGCTCCTGGGCGGAGGATCAGTCGTCCGCGCCGTACAGGCGGCGGCGCACCGACAGCAGTTCGGTTTCCGGGCGGGCGGCCACCAGCCGCTCGCAGGAGTCGAGCACCTCGCGGACGTGCGCCGCCTCGGCGGCCACCACGGCCACCCCGATCTCGGCCCGGCCGTGCAGGTCGAGCGCGCCCACCTCGGCCGCGGACACCTCGAAGCGGCGCAGCGCGGCGACGATCGGCCGGACGTACGACCGCTTGGTCTTCAGGGACCGGGAGTCCCCCGGCAGCAACAGATCGAATTGCGCGGTTCCCGTGTACACGGCGAGCAACGGTACGGCAGAGCCGCCGCGGGGTCACCCGGTTTCGGTACGGCCTCAGGCCTGCCGCGTCGGAGTCTCCGCGGGCGCGACCGCCACCAGGACGTCCCGCTCGATCGCCTGGTCCACCCGGTGCGCCAGGTCGAGGTAGCCGGGCCCGCTCACCACCCGCAGGCCGGCGTCGGTCAGCACCGCCTCGGCCGCCGCCCGGGGCGCCACGTGGGTGTTCCAGGACAGTCCCAGCCCGCCGCCCGGGCGCAGCAGTTCCCGCCAGACCGGCACCGCGGCCCGGAGCAGCTCCAGCGGGCTGCGGGACAGCCCCTGATCGGTGCGGCTGCCGTGCGCCACCCCGTACGGGGTGTCGGTCACCAGCACGTCGGCGCAGCGGGCGCGCAGCACGTCCCGGGCCCGGACGGTGTCGGTGTGCAGCACGGTGACCCGCTGGGTGACCCCGGCCCGGTGCTCGTCCCGGGAGGGCGCGAGGACCGCCTCGAACCGCCGGGCGACCAGCCGGCGGTCCCGGCGCACCGACACCGTCTCCGCGGTGTGCTTGAGCCGCTTGCGCCGCAGCCAGGTACGCAGGAAGGCGGCGTACGCGTCGACGTCCTTGCCGTCGTGCTCGACCCCGATGCCGTGGTAGCCGTACATCAGCGCCTGGTTGAGCGTGGTGCCCCGACCGCAGAGCGGGTCGAGGACCACCAGCTGCCGGTCCAGCATGGCCGCCGCCGAGGCGGAGGCGAGCAGGGTGGCGTTGAGCAGCAGCCGGGTGAACTGCTCGTTGGTCTTGCCGGCGTACTTGGGAATGCTGATCAGGTCGGCGTCGTACCGGGCCAGCGGGTGCAGCGGCACCGGGCGGAGCAGGTCCTCGCCCACCCGCTCGAACAGCGCGTACGCCGCCGACAGGTTCGCCAGGTAGGCGAGGTCCCGGCCGCCGAGGCCCGGCCCGGGCGCGGCGAAGGTCAGGTACTCCACCCCGCCGATCCGCTCCACCGCGCCGTCCACCGGGACGGCGTCGAGCACCCCCGAGCGGGCGAAGATCTCCAGCTCGGCCCGGGTCAGCCGGGCGGCCGCGTCGGCGTAGACGCGGTTGGCGGACGGGGCGAGCAGCAGCGCGTACCTGAGCACGCGGGAAATTGTCGCAGCCTGCGCAAACGGCGACGGCCGGGACCCGAAGGCCCCGGCCGTCACCGGTCGTTCATACCGCTCAGGCGCGCGGCTTCTCCCGCATCTCGAAGGTCTCGATGATGTCGCCGACCTGGACGTTGTTGAAACCGCCCAGCGTCAGACCACACTCGAAGCCCTCGCGGACCTCGGTCGCGTCGTCCTTGAACCGCTTGAGGGAGCTGATCGTGAGGTTGTCCGCCACGACCGCCCCGTCCCGCAGCAGCCGCGCCTTGGCGTTGCGGCGGATGAGGCCGGACCGGACGATACAGCCGGAGATGTTGCCGATCTTGGACGAGCGGAAGACGTCGCGGATCTCCGCGGTGCCCAGCTCGACCTCCTCGTACTCCGGCTTGAGCAGCCCCTTGAGCGCGGCGTCGATCTCCTCGATGGCCTGGTAGATGACCGTGTAGTACCGGATCTCCACGCCCTCGCGGTCGGCGATCTCGCGGACCTTGTTGGCGGCCCGCACGTTGAAGCCGATGATCGTGACCGCCTCGGACGAGGCGCTCGCGAGCATGACGTCGCTCTCGGTGATCGCACCCACGCCCCGGTGGATGATCCGAAGCTGGACCTCCTCCGGGATGTCGAGGTTGAACAGCGCGTCCTCGAGGGCCTCCACGGAACCGGAGACGTCGCCCTTGAGCACCAGGTTGAGCGAGGTCTTCTCGCCCTCCTTGAGCTGCTCCATGAGCGTCTCGAGGGTGGCCCGGCCGCGGGAGTTGGCGAACGAGGCCGCCCGCCGCCGCGCCTGCCGCTGCTCGGCGATCTGCCGCACGGTCCGGTCGTCCTCGGCGGCCAGGAAGGTGTCACCCGCACCCGGCACCGTGGTCAGACCCAGCACCATGACCGGACGCGCCGGCCCGGCCGTGTCGACCGGCTTGCCGTTCTCGTCCAGCATGGCCCGGACCCGGCCGTGCGCCCCACCGGCGACGATCGAGTCGCCGGCCCGGAGGGTGCCCTTCTGCACCAGCACGGTCGCCACCGCACCGCGGCCCTTGTCCAGGTGCGCCTCGATGGCGACACCCTGCGCCGGCCCGTCGATCGGAGCGGTCAGCTCCAGCGACGCGTCGGCGGTCAGCAGCACGGCCTCGAGCAGTTCCTCGATGCCGATGCCGGGCTTGGCCGCCACGTTGACGAACATGGTGTCGCCGCCGTACTCCTCGGCGACCAGGCCGTACTCGGTCAGCTGCTGGCGGACCTTGTCGGGGTTCGCCTCCGGCTTGTCGATCTTGTTGACCGCGACCACGATCGGCACGTCCGCCGCCTTGGCGTGGTTGAGCGCCTCGATGGTCTGCGGCATCACGCCGTCGTCGGCCGCCACCACCAGGATCACGATGTCCGTGACCTGGGCACCACGGGCACGCATGGCGGTGAACGCCTCGTGACCCGGGGTGTCGATGAAGGTCACCGCGCGGTCCTCGCCGTCGTGCGGGACGTGGACCTGGTACGCGCCGATGTGCTGGGTGATGCCACCCGCCTCGCCGGCCACCACGTTCGCCTTGCGGATCGCGTCGAGCAGCTTGGTCTTACCGTGGTCGACGTGACCCATGACGGTCACCACCGGCGCACGGCTGACCAGGCGGTCGGCCGCGACCTCGGCGTCGAGGTCGATGTTGAACTGCGCGAGCAGCTCACGGTCCTCGTCCTCCGGGCTGACGATCTGCACGTCGAAGCCGAGGTGCTCACCCAGCAGCAGCAGGGTGTCGTCGGAGCAGGACTGGGTCGCGGTCACCATCTCGCCCAGGTTGAACATCTCCTGGACCAGCGAACCCGGGTTGGCGTTGATCTTGTCGGCGAAGTCCGACAGCGAGGCGCCACGGGAGAGCCGGACGACCTGACCCTGCCCGCGGGGCGCGCCCGAGGACATGGTCGGGGCCGACAGGTTGTCGAACTCCTGTCTGCGCTGCTTCTTGGACTTGCGGCCACGGGTCGGCCGGCCACCCGGACGCCCGAAGGCACCCGCGGCGCCGCCGCCACGGCCACGACCGCCACCGCCCGGACGGCCACCGCCGCCGGCCGGGGCACCCGGGCGGAAACCGCCACCGGGAGCGCCACCGCCGCCACCGGGACCGCCGCGGTAACCACCGCCGCCGCCACCGCCACCGGGACCGCCGCGGAAACCACCGCCGCCGCCACCGCCACCGGGACCGCCGCGGAAACCACCGCCGCCGCCACCGGGACGGCCCGCGCCGCCACCGCCGGGTCCACCACGACCGCCACCGGGGCCGCCGGGGCGACCCGTGGTGGGACGCTGGCTCGGCATGGACGCCGGGCTGGGCCGCGGCGGCATGGAGGCCGGGCTCGGCCGCGGCGGCATGCCCGCCGGGCTGGGCCGGGGACCACCCGCACCGGCGGCCGGCGGCCGCTGCTGCTGGCCGCCCTGGATACCGAACGGGTTGTTGCCGGCGCCGCGCGCCGGCGGACGACCGCCCGGACGGGCACCCGGACCCGGGGCCGGGCCACCCGGACGACCGGCGGCCGGGGTACCCGGACGCGGCGGCGCCGCGTTCGGACCCGGACGCGGACCCGGGCGGGGACCGCCCTCGGCCGGGGGCTCCCGGCGGACGTTCTCCCGCTGCTGCTGGCGGGCGGCCTGCGCGGCCTTGACCGCGGCCTCCTGCTCAGCCTTCAGCGCGGCGGCACGCGCCTCCGCGGCCGCCACCTCGATGTCGTGTGCGCTCGCCGGCTTGGCGACCGGAGTCGCCGGCTGCGGCGGGCCGGGGACCGGGCCCTTGGGCTTCGGTCCAGGGGTCGGCGCGGCCGGCCGCCGGGGCGGCATCGGCTTGGCCGAGACCCGGGGGGCGCCCGGGGTCGGGGACGGCGCCGAGGTCGGTGCCGGACTCGGGGCGGCCGCCGACGGGGCGGCCGGCGCCGAGGTGCCACCGGCGGACGCGACGAAAGCGCCACGCAGCCGTCGGGCGACGGGCGCCTCGACGGTGCTGGACGCGGACTTGACGAACTCGCCCATCTCCTTGAGCTTGGCGAGAACGGTCTTACTCTCGACCCCGAGCTCCTTGGCGAGCTCGTGTACGCGGGCCTTTCCTGCCACTGCACTCCTCACTCCGAGGTCGTGCGGGCAGTACCCGCAGCGACCTCACTCGTGCACTTGAAGCCTGGTCATTTCAGGGACTTCATCGTGTGCTCATGTCGGTCGTCCTACCCTGCTAGCGACCCTCGACCGGTCGGGTTGACCAGTCGTCGGGGTTTGCGCGTCAACGTGCTCCGCCAGCGCACCGTGGTCGAGGACCCCGGTGACCCGCAGTGCCCGCCCGAAGGCGCGGCGCCGCACCGCCTGCGCGAAGCAGGCCGGATCCGGATGCATGTTCGCTCCCCGACCCGGCAGTCTGCGGCCCGGATCGGGCCGGAGGCTGTAATGGTCAGCCTCGTCACCGATCGCGACGATCCGCAGCAACTCGCTGGCCGGCGCTCGCTTCCGGCAGCCCACACAGGTGCGCTCCGGTTGCGCGCGTCGTGCCACTGGAGGAAGTCTACCCCTAGCTGTTCGAGATCGCGCCGCCCGGCTCGGGTACGTGATCAGCTCCGCCCCGGCCGGCCGCGCCGGACTGCTCCGCATCGGAGCGGATGTCGATCCGCCAACCGGTCAACCGGGCCGCAAGCCGGGCGTTCTGCCCCTCCCGCCCGATCGCGAGCGAGAGCTGGAAGTCCGGCACGGTCACCCGCGCGGTCCGGCTGGCCAGGTCGACCACCTCGACCCGCAGCGCCTTGGCCGGCGAGAGCGCGTTGCCGACGAAGGTGGCCGGGTCGTCCGACCAGTCGATGATGTCGATCTTCTCGCCGTGCAGCTCGCTCATCACCGCCCGCACCCGCTGGCCCATCGGGCCGATGCAGGCGCCCTTGGCGTTCACCCCGGAGGCGGTCGAGCGCACCGCGATCTTCGTACGGTGACCTGCCTCACGGGCGATCGCGCCGATCTCCACGGTGCCGTCGGCGATCTCCGGCACCTCGAGGGCGAAGAGCTTCTTCACCAGCGCGGGGTGCGAGCGGGACAACGTGATCTGCGGACCGCGCATTCCCTTCGCCACGTGCACCACGACGCAGCGGATCCGCTCGCCGTGCGCGTACCGCTCGCCGGGGACCTGCTCGGACTGGGGCAGCACGCCCTCCAGCTTGCCCAGGTCGACGCTGACGATGCCCTTCTCGGCCCGCGCCTCGTGCGCCTGCACCACGCCGGTGACCAGGTCGCCGTCGCGGCCCACGTACTCGCCGAAGTGCACCTCGTCGGTGGCCTCCCGCAGCCGCTGGAGGATCACCTGCTTCGCCGTCATGGCGGCGATCCGGCCGAAGTCGTGCGGGGTGTCGTCCCACTCCCGCACCACCGCGCCGTCGGCGTCCTGCTCCTGGGCGTACACCGAGGCGGCGCCGGTCTTGCGGTCGATCTCCACCCGGGCGTGCGGCTCGGCGCCCTCGGTGTGCCGGTAGGCGGTCAGCAACGCGGTCTCGATCGCCGCGAGGATCGTGTCGAACGGGATCTCCCGCTCGCGCTCCAGTGCGCGCAGCGCCGCGAGGTCGATGTTCACCTCTCCTCGTCCTCCACATCATCATCGTCGTCGTCGATGTCGTCAGTCTCGTCGAACTCGTCGTCCGCCGCCTCGTCGAGGCGGTGGAACTCCACCTGCACCCGGCCGGGCCCGAGCTCGGCGTACGGGTGTGTCACCCGGCCGGACTCCGTCTCCAGCACCACGTGCGCGTCGTCGGCCTCGGCCACCCGGCCGGTGAGCTGCCGGTCGCCGGTGGCCCGCCGCTCGGGCCCCGCCGCCGCGCCGCGCACGGTCACCTTGACCAGCCGGCCGACGTTGCGCCGCCAGTGCCGGGGCAGGGTGAGCGGCCGGTCCACGCCGGGCGAGCTGACCTCGAGCTGGTACTCGCCGGCGACCAGGTCGCCAGCGGACTCCTCCGCGGCGTCCAGCGCGGCGGAGACGGCCCGGGACACGTCGGCGACGGCGTCCAGGTTGATCCCGCCGTCGGCGTCCACGATCACCCGGACCACGTGCCGGCGGCCGGCGCGGGAGACGGAGAGGTCCTCCAGGTCGTACCCGGCGGCGCTGACCACCGGCTCGATCACCTCGCGCAGCCGGGCCCGCCGGGCGGCCAGGTCGCCGCGGGGTGCGCCGGCCCGGTCCCCGGTACGGGGGCCGTCGGACCGGCGGGGTCGCCCGGCGGGCCCCGTCGGTCTGGTGGCCCGGCCACGCTGCGTCATCTGGCGCACCTCTCTGCTGTTCCACGGGCCGCGGGGCCCGTCAGGTCTGTTCTCCGGCGGGCCTCGCGGCCCACCAGGTCTGTTCTTGCGGCGGGCCTCGCGGCCCGCCAGGTCTGCTCTTGCGGCGGGCCTCGCGGTCCGCCGGGTCTGCTCTGTCGGCGGGCCGGACGGCCCGCCATGCCGGCACGCCACCGGGGCGGACGCGCCCGGTGGCTGCGCAGAGCGTAACGCGCGGCCGGGTCACCGGAGCCGGCGGCGCACCGACGCCACCGGCCCACGACCCGGCGCCGATGGTGTTGACTTGTCCGGTGGCGACGGGCAGGACGACACCGCAGGACGGTCTACCGGGGCATTCCCGGCGAAATCTGCTGCGCGGCGGTGCACTGGTGGCGCTCGGCGCCGCCGTCGTACCGGTGACCGGCTGTGATCTTCTCGACCGCGGCGACGACGGCCCGCCCCCGCCGGACCCGCTGGAGCCGGTCGCGGCGGAGGCCGCCGCGCTCGAGGCCCGGTACCGGGCCGCGATCACCGCCGCCCCCGACCTGGCCGGGCGGCTCACCCCGATCGCCGACGCCCACCGGGCGCACGCCGACGAGCTGCGCCGGGTGATCGGCCGGCCGGCCCCGTCCGGCTCCCCCACGGTCGCCCCGGCCACCGCGGGCACCGATCCCGCCGCCCTGCTCAGCGCGCTCAGCGGGGCCGAACAGCAGGGCCGGAAGAACGCCGCGCGGGCCTGCGCGGCCGCGCCGGCCGACCGGGCCGCGCTGCTCGGCTCGATCGCCGCCGCCCGGGCGACCCACCTGGAGGCGCTGAAGTGACCGCGCGCACCACGCCCGGCCCCGGGCCGGCCCAGGCCCTCGCCGACGCGCTCGCCGCCGAGTACGCGGCGATCTGGGCGTACGGCGTGATCGGCGTGCACCTCGCCGGCGCCCAGCGCACCGCCGCCCGGGCCGCCGAGGCGGCGCACCGGGCCCGGCGGGACACCCTCGTCGTCCAGTTGAGCGAGGCCGGCGGCCAACTCCCCGCCGACCGGGCCGGTTACGCGCTGCCGTACCCGGTGACGGACCGGGCGAGCGCGTTTCGGCTGGCCGTCGAGGTCGAGGACCGGACCGCGGGGCACTGGCGGGCGGCGCTGCCGCACACCACCGGCGCGGACCGCAACCGGGCGCTCGCCGCGCTCACCGACTGCGCGCTGCGGGCCACCCGGTGGCGGCGGGCGGCGGGCATGACCCCGGTCACCGTCGCCTTCCCCGGCCGACCCGGCTGAGCGCGGCGCCGGTCACCCTGAGCGGGACTCCGGTTGCAGTCCGCATACCAGGTATGCATACTCCTGGCCATGTCGATCCGCCACGGCCTGCTCGCCCTGCTCGAGCGCGGCCAGATGTACGGCTACCAACTCCGGGCCGCCTTCGAGGAGTCGACCGGCTCGACCTGGCCGCTGAACATCGGGCAGGTCTACACCACCCTGGCCCGGCTGGAACGCGACGGGCTGGTCCGCCCGCTGCCGGAGAGCGAGGCCGGGCAGCGGCCGTACGAGATCACCGACGCCGGGCGGGCGGACCTGGCGCTCTGGTTCGCCACCCCGATCAGCCGCGCCGACCGCCCCCGCGACGAGCTGTCCATCAAGCTGGCCCTCGCGTTGACCACGCCCGGGGTGGACGTGCGCGCGGTCGTGCAGACCCAGCGCAGCGCGACCATCCGCGCGTTGCAGGAGTTGACCCGGTTGAAGTACGCCAGCGACAAGCCGGAGGATCTGCCCTGGCGGCTGGTGCTGGACGCGATGATCTTCCAGGCCGAGGCGGAGGTCCGCTGGCTCGACCACTGCGAGACCAGCCTGGTGCGCTTCCGGCCCGCGCCGAGCCGCCCGGCCGGCCACCCCGAGGCGGTGGACCGGACCGATGAGGCGGCCCGCCGGTGAGCCGGCGGCGCCGGCGGCGGGAGGGACACGGATGAGCGCGGTGCTGGAACTGCGGGACGTGCACCGGACCCACGGCAGCGGGGCGACCGCGGTGCACGCCCTGCGCGGGGTCGGCCTGAGCGTCTCGGCCGGCGAACTGGTCGCCGTGATGGGCCCCTCCGGCTCCGGCAAGTCCACCCTGCTGGCCCTGGCCGGCGGGCTGGACCGCCCGACCGGCGGCGACGTGCTGGTCGAGGGGGAGGCGCTGGGCGGGCTCGGCCCCCGCGAGCTGGCCCGGCTGCGCCGCCGCCGGATCGGCTACGTCTTCCAGGACCTCAACCTGATCGGCAGCCTCACCGCGGCGGAGAACGTGGCGCTGCCGCTGGAACTCGACGGCACCGGCGTACGCGCCGCCCGCCGGCTGGCGCTGGCCGCGCTCGCGGAGGTCGGCCTGGACGGGCTGGGCGACCGGTTCCCGGACCAGCTCTCCGGCGGCCAGCAGCAGCGGGTGGCGATCGCCCGGGCCCTGGTCGGCGAGCGGCGTCTGGTCCTCGCCGACGAGCCCACCGGCGCGCTCGACTCGGAGGCCGGCGAGGCGGTGCTGCACCTGCTGCGCCGCCGGGTCGACGCCGGCGCGGCGGGCGTGCTGGTCACCCACGAGGCCCGGCACGCCGGCTGGGCCGACCGGGTGGTCTTCCTCCGCGACGGGGTGCTGGTCGACTCGACGGCCCCGCTGGTCGGCGTCGAGCACCTGCTCAGCGGCAGCGGGCGGTGAGCCGGCAGCGGCTGGCCGGCATGCTGGGCTCGTGGCGGACCGCACTGCGGATCGCCCGCCGGGAGGCCCGCCGGGCCCGGGGTCGCACCGCCCTCGTGCTGGCCATGATCGCGTTGCCCGTGCTGGCGCTGAGCTTCGTCGCGGTGAGCTACGACATGGCCCAGCTCACCCGGGCCGAGGAACTGGATCGGCGGCTCGGCGCGGCCGACGCGGAGCTGCGCTGGGCGGCGGCGAGCCCGGTACGTCAGGACGCCTGGGGCGAGGGCTACGGCGCGCCCGAGGGCGAGGGCGAGCTGGTGCCGCGGACCCGCCCGGTGACGGCCGACGAGATCCGCTCGCTCCTGCCCGCCGGCAGCCGGGTCTCGCTGCTGCGCCGGTGGATCCCGTTCGAGGTGCGCGTCAACGGCCGGATCGTCGGCATCGACGCCCGGTCCGTCGACCTGGCCGACCCGATCACCCGCCCGCTGGCGGCGCTGCGCGACGGCCGGCGGCCGAGCGCCCCGGACGAGATCGCGGTCAGCCCGCGCCTGCTGCGCCGGCTCGGCGTGCAGCTCGGCCACCGGGTGTGGACCACCGACGGCACCGGCTACACCGTGGTCGGGGTGGTGGAGTTCCCGGACAACCTGCGCGAGGTCGTGGCGCTCCGGCCGGAGCCGCCCGCCGCCCCGCCCCGCGACGAGAGCTGGCTGGTGGACCTGCCCGGACCGGTCGACCGGGCGCTGGTCGACCGGCTGAACGCCCGCGGCATCGTGGTCACCGCCCGGGCCCCGGTGCCCGGGCGGGACCCGGTCTACACCGGCCCGGGGCTGCCCGACGCGGAGCAGACCGGCACCGCCGTCCTGGTGAGCGGATTGGGGCTGCTCGAGGTGGTCCTGCTGGTCGGACCGGCCTTCGCCGTGGCGGTACGCCGGCGCCGCCGGGACCTCGCCCTGGTGGCGGTGGCCGGCGGCGACGCCGCACACCTGCGCCGGATCGTGCTCGCCGACGGGGTGGTGCTCGGCGCCGGCGGGGCGGCGCTCGGACTGCTGATCGGGGTCGGCGCGGCGCTCGCCGGCCGCCCGCTGGTCGAGCAGTACCTGGTCCAGCAGCGCTTCGGCGGGTACCGGATCTTCCCGGCGGCGCTGGCGGCGATCGCCGCGGTGGCGGTGCTGGCCGGGGTGCTGGCGGCGCTCGCCCCGGCCTGGACGGCGGCCCGGCAGGACGTGGTGGCCGGCCTCGCGGGCCGCCGAGAACCACCCCGGCACCGGCTGCGCTGGCTGGTGCTCGGCGTGCTGCTCACCATCGCCGGCGCCGCGGTCGCCGCGCTGGGCAGTGGTCGCAGCACCCCGTCCGTGGTGCTGACCGGGCTGATCCTCGGTGAGCTGGGCCTGGTCTGCTGCACCCCGACGCTGGTCGGGCTGCTGGCCCGGCTGGGCCGGCTGCTGCCGCTGACGCCCCGGCTCGCGCTGCGCGACGCCAGCCGCAACCGGTCCTCGGCCGCCCCGGCCATCTCGGCGGTGATGGCGGCGGTGGCCGGCAGCGTCGCCCTCGGCGTCTACGTGGCCAGCGACGACGCCCGCAGCCAGGCCGCCTGGCAGCCCGGGCTGCCGCCCGGCAACGTGGTGCTGATCCGCGACGACCTGCCCGGCACCGGGCCACTGCCGGCCGTCGACGAGGTCGCGCAGCGGGTCCGGTCCGTGCTGCCGGGCGCCCTGGTCGTCCCGCTCGCCGCCCCCGGCTGCGCCCGCTCCGCCGGCCCGGACGACTACTGCGCGGTCAACACGGTGCTGCCGCCGGAGCACAACTGCCCGTACGACCTCTGGAAGGAGGACGGTCCCGGGCGGGAACGGGCCCTCGACGATCCCCGCTGCGTCCAGCCGTACCGGGAGCCGAGCGACATCGGCCTGACCTCCGTGGTCGACGACGGCGCCACCCTGACCGCGCTCACCGGTGCCCCGCCCGACGAGGTGGCCGCCGCCACCCGGACGCTGCGGGCCGGCGGGGTCGTGGTCACCGATCCCCGGCGGTTGGTGGACGGCCGGGCGACCATCGAGGTCAGTCGCGGTCCAGGGGCCCTCACGGTCAGCCGGGCGCTGCCCGGGTACGCGCTGCGCGGCGGACTCCCCGTCGAGCGGCTCGTCCTCTCCCCCGCCGCGGCGGCCGCGGTCGGTCTGGTCGGGGACCCGCTCGGCTACCTGGTCGACCCGGACCGTCCGCCCACCGACCGGGAGCGGGACCTGCTCAGGGCCGAACTGTCCGAGGTGGGCCCGCTCACGGTGCAGGTGTCCACCGAGGCGCCGCCGTCCAACCAGCGCCCGCTGCTGATCCTGCTGGCCGTCGCCTCCGGTGTGATCACCCTGGGCGCGGCCGGCGTAGCCACCGGCCTGGCCGCCGCCGAGGGCCGCCGGGACCTGTCCACGCTCGCCGCGGTCGGCGCCGATCCCCGGGTACGCCGGCTGCTCTCACTCTGCCAGGCCGGGGTGATCGCGGTGCTCGGATCGGCGCTCGGCATCGCCGCCGGCCTCGGCTCGGTGGCCATCATCCTGCTCTCCCTCAACCGGCAGTACGCCCGACTCTGGCCGGCCCCCGAGCCGTACCCGCTGGTGGTGCCGGGGCTGACCCTGGCGGTGCTGGTGGTGGTGCCGCTGGTGGCCATGCTCGGGGCGGGCCTGCTCACCCGATCGCGGCTGCCGGTCGAGCGCCGGCTGGACTGAGCCGGCCCGCCCGAACCGGCGGGGACTGTCGCGCGGGGCGCGCGGCCGGCACACTGGTCGGGTGTCCGCCCTGGGAACCCTCACCCGCCGCCTCGGTCACCAGAAGTGGTTCGGCGCCACCATGCGCCTGCTCGTCCCCGCCGACCGGCTGGTCGGCCGGTTGACGAAGGGCCGGGTGGTCGCGTTCGGCCTGGTGCCCTCGCTGGTCCTGACCACCACCGGCCGCCGCTCCGGCAAGCCGCGCAGCAACCCCCTGCTGTACGTGCCGGACGGCGACGCGTACGTGGTGATCGGCTCGAACTGGGGCCAGCAGCAGCAGCCCGCCTGGTCACTGAACCTGCTCGCCCAGCCGGTCGTCGAGATCGACGTCCGGGGCCGTCGGATCCCGGTCCGCGCGGAGCAGATCAGCGGCGAGGAACGGGAACGGCTCTTCGCCCGGCTGGTCGCCGAGTGGCCGGCGTACCGCACCTACGTGGAACGGGCCGGTGGCCGGGAGATCCGGGTGTTCCGCCTGGTCCCGACCGACAGCCCCGCGCCGTCGGCCTGACCGGCTCACCGCCGGACCGGATCCCGGCCCGGGCACCAGCGTCGGGGCAACCCGCGGCCGGGCCGACGGGCACCGGCCCGACCTGCCCCGAACGGACGACGGGCGTCGACGCAGCCCTGCCCACACCGACCGACCCGCGGCAACGCCGCCCCGCTGCGGGGCGTCCCCGGCTGGCGCGGCGTCCCCGGCTGGCGCGGCCTTCCCCGGGTGGCGCGCCCGTTCCCGGGTGGCGCGCCCGTTCCCGGGTGGCGCGCCCGTTCCCGGGTGGCGCGCCCGTTCCCGAGTGACGCGGCGTCCCCGGATGACGGCCGGGCGCGGCGGAGGGCCGGGGGCCCGGAGCCTGGCTAGGGTGGTGGGCGGTCGATGCGGGCCGGCGGATCGGAGGTGGGCCGTGGACGCCAGGGACGCCGAACTGGAGACCGACCGGCACCTGGACGACCCCCGGTGGCGAGTCGCCGAGCGGGTCACCGAGGCGGCGCTGCGCCGGTTCGCGGCCGACCTGCTCGCCGTGGCGGTGCACGGCCCACTGGCCCACGGCGATGACGACGGCGGCGGAGACGGCGAGGTGGGGCTGCTGCTGGTCACCTACCGTCCGGGCGGCGGGCCGGCGCCGGCCACCCGTCGGGTGGACGGGGTGCTGGTCGACCTCACCGTGGCCGCGGCCGACGACTACCTGCGGCAGGCCCGCGCCATCACCCCGCGCTGGCCGCTGGCCGCCGACCGGTACGTCACCACCCGTGCCTTGCACGACCCGACCGGTTGGCTGCGGACCCTGCGCGACGAGCACCTGGCCCGGCTGGCCCGGGCCCGGCCGGCCGAGTTCACCGCCGCCGCCCGTCAAGCGTGGTACCGGGGCAGCGCGGCGCACGCCCGCGCGCTCCGGCTCGCCGAGTGGTACGAGACCGACCAGGCGCTGCTCATGCTCGGCGAGGCGCGGCTGGCCGCGGCCACCGTGCAGGGGCTGTTCAGCCGCACCTACTTCCGTGACCCGGGCGACGCGGTCCGACGTACCGGGCTGGCCGGAGCGGACATGACCGAGGTCGGCGCGGTGCTGGCCCGGCAGGCCGAGGAGTTGACCGCCCGGGGCCACCCGATCGACGGCACCGTCACCGACCTCCTCACCAACTGACGCCCCAGCAAGCCGACCCGCCCGACCCGCCCGGCTCGGCCCGCCCAGCCCGGTTCAGCCCAGCCCGCCCAGTCCGCCCGGCTCAGCCCGCCCGGCCCAGCCCGCCCGACCCGGCCCCGGATTGCGGCAAGTCGTGGCCTCACCAGCCGCGCCCGCGCCCGACTGCGGCAAATGGGGCCCTCGCCGGCCGCCGAAACCCCCATTTGCCGCAACCCGAGTGGATCACCCGGCGTGGCGGCGCGGTGTGGCGGCGCGGTGTGGCGTCAGCCGATTCCGCCCTGGATGCCGATCAGGGCGCCCACGAGGTAGGTCGCGCCGGCGGCGAGGGCGCCCAGCAGGAGTTGCCGCAGGCCGCCCGACCACCAGGGCCGGTTGGTGAAGCGGGCGACGATCGCGCCGGCCACGAAGAGCCCCACCCCGCCGACGGCGAGCGCCAGCCAGAGGTGGGTGAAGCCGACCAGGTAGCTCAGCAGGGGCACCAGGGCGCCGATGGAGAAGCAGAGGAACGACGAAACCGCCGCCGCCCACGGGCTGGGCTGCTCGTCGGGGTCGACGCCCAACTCCTCCCGGACGTGCACCCGCAGCGCCTCCTCCGGGTTGCGCCGGACCGCCTCGGCCACCTGCGTGGCGAGATCCCTGGGCAGGCCGCGGGCCACCCAGGCGTCGGCCAGCTCACGGGCCTCGGCCTCCGGGTGGCGTTCCAGCTCGCGCCGCTCCTTGGCCACCTCGGCGGCCACCTGCTCGTTGGCGGACCGGACGCTGGTGTACTCGCCCAGGCCCATCGAGATGGCGCCGGCGACCAGGCCGGCGGTGCCGGTGAGCACGACGCTGCGCGGCGAGACCCCGCCGCCGCCGACGCCGGCGATCAGGGCGATGTTGGTGACCAGGCCGTCCATCGCGCCGAACACGGCCGGCCGCAGCCAGCCGCCGGACACGTCCGCGTGGTGCGCCTCGCGCAGCGCCGCCGGGGTCTCGGTCACGGCAGGGTCAGGATCTCGTAGCCGTCGTCGGTCACGACGATGGTGTGCTCGAACTGCGCCGTCCACCGGCGGTCCTTGGTGACCACCGTCCAGCCGTCCTCCCACATGTCGTACTGGTGGGTGCCCAGCGTGATCATCGGCTCGATGGTGAACGTCATCCCGGGCTCCATCAGGTCGGTGGGGCGCGGGCTGTCGTAGTGCGGCACGTACAGGCCGCTGTGGAAGGACTCGCCGATGCCGTGGCCGGTGAAGTCGCGCACCACGCCGTAGCCGAACCGCTTGGCGTACGACTCGATGACCCGCCCGATCACGTTGATCTGCCGGCCCGGGGCGACCGCCTTGATGCCGCGCATCATGGCCTCGTGGGTCCGCTCGACGAGCAGCCGGGCCTCCTCGCTCACCTCGCCCACGCAGAAGGTGGCGTCGGTGTCTCCGTGCACGCCGTTCAGGTACGCGGTGACGTCCACGTTGATGATGTCGCCGTCCTCGAGCACCGTCGAGTCCGGGATGCCGTGGCAGATCACCTCGTTGAGGCTGGTGCAGCAGGACTTCGGGAAGCCCTTGTAGCCCAACGTCGACGGGTACGCGCCGTTGTCGCAGAGGAATTCGTGGACCACCTTGTCGATCTCGTCGGTGGTCACCCCCGGCTTGCAGTGCTCGCCCGCCAACTGGGTGGCCTGGGCGGCGAGCTTGCCCGCGAGCCGCATCTTCTCGATGGTCTCCGGCGGCTGTACGTGCGAGCCGCGCCACTCCTGCGGGCGCTTCTTGCCCACGTACTCGGGGCGCGGGATGTGGGCGGGTACCGCTCGCCACGGGGAGAGCGTGCCAGGGGTCAGCGGCGCACGGACGGTCATGGCTCCAGCCTATCGCCGCGGGCCCGGGTGACCCCGGCCACGGCCGGCCCGTGGGCGTTGTTGCCGCCCTGCAACCGCTGTGCCATTGTTGCTGCGTGGATCAAGGGGGCGCACCTCCCGTCTTCTCCGCCACCGCGGAGGTCGACGGTGACCGGCTTCGGGTCGTGGTGGTGGGTGAGGTCGACATGGCCAGCGCCGACACCATGCTCCGGACCGTCCTCGGTGAGCCGGCCGAGCACGTCACGCTCGACCTGCACGGGGTCACCTTCTTCGATTCGGCCGCCATCCACGCGGTGGTCCGGCTGGCGCAGCGGCTGCCCGGCGCGCTGACCGTGCTGCCGTCCCGTCAGGTCCGGCGGGTGCTCGACGTCGCCGGGCTCGGCGAGCAGGAATGGCTGCGCCCCGCCTGACCGACCGGCCCGCCGCGCTCTGACCGTCCGGCCCGCGCGCCCCCGACCAACCGAGCGAGCAGCCCGCCGCACCCCCGACCGACCAGCCCGCCGCGCCCCGACCGGCCGGCCCGCCGCGGTCAGTCCGACAGCCGGCGGCGCAGGGTCACCTCGGTGCCCCGGTCGGTACGGGTCACGGCCAGCTCGCCGAGCGCCTGGATCAACGCCAGCCCCCGGCCCCGGAAGGTCGATCCGCTCGACTCCCGCCAGCGGCCGCTGTCCCGGATGGTGGCGGTCACCGTGCCGTCGGCGATGGTGACGTCGACCTCGATCACCGGCTCCACCGGGGACACCGGGTGCTCGATGGCGTTCGCGGCGGCCTCGGAGATCGCCACGGTCAGGTCGAACAGGTCGTTCTCGCCGACCTGGTGGGCGACGAGGAAGTTCTCCAGCCGCTTGCGCAGCACGCTGAGCCGGGTCGGGTCGGCGGGCAGCCGCAGGCTGAACCGGTTCAACTCGGCCGCCTCCAGCGCCAGCACCGCCACGTCGTCGTGCCGGGTCCGCCCGGACACCCGCCGCACCACCGCGTCGACCAGGTCGGACACGTGCCCGGCCCGGGCGGTCGCGTCCGACCGGAGCTGGTCCAGGCCGACGTCGATGCCGCTGCGCCGGTCCTCGATCAGGCCGTCGGTGTAGAGCAGCAGCCGCTCACCGGGGGCCAGGTCGCCTTCGAGGGTCCGGTACTCGGCCTGGGGGATCGCGCCGATCGGCGGCCCGAGGGCCCGGTCGTGCAGGAACGTCACGTCGGCTCCCCGGACCAGCAGCGGCGACGGGTGGCCGGCGCTGGCGTAGCGCAGCCGGCCGGTGCGCGGCGAGAACCAGAGGCAGACCACGGTGGCGAACGAACCGCCCTCGGTGGAGCAGACCAGGTGGTTGAGGCGGGTCAGCGCCCCGCCCGGGTCGAAGCCCTCCAGCACGTACGCGCGCAACGCGTTGCGAAGCTGGCCCATGGCGGCGGCGGCCCGCACGCCCTTGCCGACCACGTCGCCGATCACCAGCACCAGCTCGTCGTCGGGGGCGCGGATCACGTCGTACCAGTCGCCGCCGATCTCGACGTCGGCGCTGCCCGGCAGGTAGCGGCTGGCCACCACGGCGCCGGGCAGCTGCGGCAGCGTACGCGGCAGCAGGCTGTGCTGGAGGGTGGTGGCGATCCGGTGTTCGGCCTCGTAGAGCTGGGCGTTCTCCAGCCGTACGCCGACCAGCCGGGCCAGCTCGGTGAGCACCGCCTGTTCGGTGCCGCCGCCCTCCCGCCGCCAGACCCGCAGCTCGCCGAGCTGCTCGTCGGTGGTGCCGGTCAGCGGCAGCACCACCGACGGCTCGGTGGAGACGTCCCCGCCGCCGTCCGCCTCGTAGCGCGCCCCGGTGGCGGTGACCACCACCCGGCCGGCCTCGGCCAGGCTGAGCGCGTGCCGCGCCGCGACCTGCACCACGTCGGCGGTGGACCGGGCGGTGTTAACCGCCACGGCGGCGTCGGCGAGCGCCCGCAGCCGGCGGATGATCTGGCCCCGGAGCTGGCCCAGCTCGACGTTGGCCCGGACCCGGGCGATCAGCTCCTGGCTGGAGAAGGGCTTGGTGAGGTAGTCGTCCGCGCCGACCGCCAGCCCGGCGACCTCCTCGGCCGCGCCGGCCCGGGCGCTGAGCAGCACGATCGGCACGTGCCGGGTGGCCGGGTTGGCGCGCAGCGCGGTGACCAGCCCGAAGCCGTCCAGCCGGGGCATCATCACGTCGGTCAGCACCAGGTCGAACGGGGCGTCGACGGCCAGCCGCAGCGCCTCCACCCCGTCCGGCACGGCGACCACCTCGTACGCCGGGGAGAGCAGCCGGCTGACGTGCTCGCGCAGGTCGGCGTTGTCGTCGACGAGCAGGATCCGGCCCGAGCCCGCCACGGTGCCGGTCGCCTCCGGCAGGCCGGCCGGCCGGCTCACCTCATCGGTCCAGAGCGTGGTCTCGGCGACGTAGAGCCGGGCCTGTTCCCGCTCGCGCAACGGCACCGGGGCGAGCGCCGACACCCGGTCCGCGGGCAGATGCCCGTAGCCGAAGGGGATCGTCACGGTGAAGGTGGTGCCCTCGTCGACGACGCTGTCCGCGCGGACCGTGCCGCCGTGCATCTCGACCAGCTCGCGGACCAGGGCCAGGCCGATGCCGGTGCCCTCGTAGGTGCGGGCGCGGGAGCCGGGCACCCGGTGGAAGCGTTCGAAGACCTGCGGCAGCTGCTCCGGCGCGATGCCGACGCCGGTGTCGCGCACGGCCAGCACGGCGGCGCCGTCGCGGGCCCGGACCACGACCTCGATCTCCCCGTCGAAGGTGAACTTCACGGCGTTGGAGACCAGGTTGAGCACGATCTTCTCCCACATGTCCCGGTCCACGTAGACGGGCGCGGGCAGCGGCGGGCAGTCCACCACGAGGCGCAGCCCGGCCCGCTCGGTGACGGAGCGGAAGGTGCTGGCCAGCCGGGCCGTGAAGTCGGCCAGGTCGGTGGGCTGGTAGCGGGCGGCCAGCCGCCCGGACTCCAGCCGGGAGAAGTCCAGCACGGTGTTGACCAGCTTGAGCAGGCGCAGCGCGTTGCGGTGCATCATGGTCAACCGCTCGAGGTACGCCGGCGGCAGCGCCGGGTCGACGAGCAGGTCCTCCAGCGGGCCGAGGACCAGGGTGAGCGGGGTCCGGAACTCGTGGCTGACGTTGGCGAAGAAGTTGGTCTTGGCCCGGTCCAGGGCGGCCAGCTCGGCGGCCCGGGCGCGCTCCTGCTCGTACGCCCGCTGCTTGCCGACGGCCCGGGAGACCTGGGCGGCGACAAGGTCGATGAAGTCGCGGTAGTCGTCGGTGAAGGGCAACCGGCGGGCCACCCCGAGCAGCAGCACCCCGGCCGGCTCGTTGGTGGCGACCAGCGGCAGCACCAGGGCCCGGTCGGCGGCGTCCGGCGGCACCTGGCCGAGCAGGTCGGCCACCGACACCCAGTACGCGGCGTCCGGGGTCGACCCGTCGCCCGCCGGGGGCGGTCCCCCAGCGACCAGGCCGGCCTCGACCCCGGCGCACCCGGCCAGCGCCGGCACGCCCGTCTCGTCGTGCAGCCAGACGGCGCTGAACGGCACGTCGGCGCGGTGGGCGTCGAGCACCCGGGCGACCGCGCGACCCAGCTCCACGCCGCCCTGCACGTCGGCCAACTCGGAGCCCAGTTCGGCGAGGGCACGCAGCCGGCGCTCGCCGAGCACCCGGCCGGTGGTCTCGTTGACGAAGCAGAACACCCCGTTGACGCTGCCGTCGGCCTCCCGGATCGGGTCGTACGAGATGTCGAAGTAGACGTCCTCCAGGAAGCCGTGCCGGTTGAGCAGGAACGGATGATTCTCGCCGCGGTACGGCTCGCCGGTGCGGCGTACCCCGTCCAGCAGCGGCCCGAGCACGTCCCAGGTCTCCGCCCAGTACTGCCGGGCGGGCTGGCCGAGCACCGCCGGGTGCTTGTCGCCGATGGTGGGCCGGTAGGCGTCGTTGTAGAAGGCCAGGTGCTCCTCGCCCCAGAAGAGCACGATCTGGGCCCGGGACGAGAGCATGGTGCTGACCGCGTGGCCGAGCGCCGCGGGCCAACTGTCCGGGGTGCCGAGCGCGCTGGTGGACCAGTCGAAGCCGCCCAGCCGCTCGCCCATCTCACCACCGGCGGCGAACGCCGCGGCGAGCAGTGCCGGCAGTTGTGCTTCCCCCGTCCCCGAGGACGAACGACGAACGTCCCCGCCCCCCTGGGCCGAGCCCATGCAGCCTCCCGATCCGGGCAGTTCACGACGACCGGCAGGCGCGCCGGTCGTCCCCGCCTTCTACCCCGGCGAGGGAGCAACGTAACGCATGGCGGCCCGGGGTCGCTTATTACTCCCGCCTCATCCTGGCCCAACCGCGGCCGGGGTGCGAGTCGAGCGGGGCGCGGCGCCACGACCAGCCGCGGTCCAGCGCCGAGGGTCCTCGGCGCCGCGAGCGCCCGGCTCCGCCGCGACGCCCGGGGTGTGATCCCGGCTACACCGGACCGTCCCGACCGGCGGCGGCGCGGACCAGGGCGGCCACCGGGCGGGGATCCGGGTCGTGTTCCGGATGCCACTGCACCCCGAGCAGGAAGCGCCGCCGCGGATCCTCGACGGCCTCCACCACGCCGTCGTCGGCCCACCCGGTCACCACCAGGCCGCCCGGATCGGCCACCCCCTGATGGTGGTACGAGTTGACCCGGTCCACCCCGGCCATCACCGTCCCGGCCACGGTGCCCGGGGCGAACCGGACCGGGTGCGAGCCGTACACCCCGGGGGCCGGGCGGTGGCCGTCGTGGCCCAGCACGTCGGGCAGGTGCTGGTGCAGCGCGCCGCCGTGCGCGACCGCGAGCAGCTGCATCCCCCGGCAGACGCCGAGCACCGGCAGGTCGGCCTCGAGCGCGCCGGCCAGCAGGGCCAGCTCCCCGGCGTCCCGGTCCGGCCGGCTCTCGGTGCGCGGGTCGGGCGGCGAGCCGTACCGCTCCGGGCCGACGTCGGCGCCGCCGGCCAGCAGCAGCCCGTCCAGCACCCGCAGCACGTCGGCGTCGGTGTCGTCGGGCGGCAGCACCACGGCCCGCCCGCCCGCCGCGGTCACCGCCTGGACGTACGCCCGGGGCACCAGCACCGCGGGCACGTCGCGCCACACCGCCCAGCCGGCGGGCTCGGCGTACGCGGTGATCCCGATCAGTGGCCGGCTCACCGTAGCGCGGGTCCTCGCGCTCACAGTGGGGTGACGTACGCGCCGGTGATGCCGCCGTCCACCACGAACTGCGCGGCCGTCATGAACGAGGCGTCGTCGCTGGCCAGGAAGGCGACCGCGGCGGCGATCTCCTCGGGGTTGCCGAACCGGCCCATCGGCACGTGGACCAGGCGGCGGGCGGCCCGCTCCGGGTCCTTGGCGAAGAGCTCCAGCAGCAGCGGGGTGGCGACCGGGCCGGGGCAGAGCGCGTTGACCCGGATGCCCTCCCGGGCGAACTGCACACCCAGCTCCCGGGTCATCGCCAGCACCCCGCCCTTGCTGGCGGTGTAGGCGATCTGCGAGGTGGCCGCGCCCATCAGCGCCACGAACGAGGCGGTGTTGATGATCGAGCCCTTGCCCTGCCGGCGCATGTGCGGGATGGCGTACTTGCAGCACAGGTAGACGCTCGTGGTGTTGACCCGCAGCACCCGCTCCCAGGCGTCCAGCCCGGTCTCCAGGATGGAGTCGTCGTCCGGCGGCGAGATGCCGGCGTTGTTGAACGCCACGTCCACCCGGCCGTGCCGGCGCGCCACCCCGTCGAAGAGGTCCCGCACCGCCGCCTCGTCGGAAACGTCGGCCGCGACGAACTCCCCACCCACCGCCGCGGCGGCCCGCTCGCCCGCCCCCGCGTCGATGTCCACGCAGACCACCCGCGCACCCTCGGCCGCGAAGCGGCGGACGGTGGCCAGCCCGATCCCGCTGCCCGCGCCGGTCACCACCGCTACCCGGTCCGTCAGTCGACCCTGCACTCTGCTCACTCCTCCGTGCTGATGAACACGTTCTTGACGTCGGTGAAGGCGTGCAACGCGTCCGGACCCAGCTCCCGGCCGAGGCCGGAGCGCTTCATCCCGCCGAACGGGGTCCAGTAGCGCACCGAGGAGTGCGAGTTGACGCTCAGGTTGCCCGACTCGACCGCCCGGGCCACCCGGATCGCCCGGCCCACGTCCCGGGTCCAGATCGAGCCGGAGAGGCCGTACTCGGTGTCGTTGGCCAGCCGGATCGCGTCGGCCTCGTCGTCGAACGGCAGCACCGACACCACCGGGCCGAAGATCTCCTCCCGCCAGTGCCGGTCCGCCGGGGAGTCGGCGAGCAGCACGGTCGGGGCGTACCAGAAGCCGGGGCCGTCCGGGCAGGTGCCGGTGAAGGCCACCGTCGCCCCGTCGACGTAGCCGGCGACCCGGTCCCGGTGCCCGGCGGAGATCAGCGGGCCCATCTCGGCGGTCTCGGCGGCCGGGTCCTCGACCCGGAACGCGCGCACGGCCGGTTCGAGCAGCTCCAGGAAGCGGTCGTACACCGGGCGCTGGACCAGGATCCGGGACCGGGCGCAGCAGTCCTGGCCGGCGTTGTCGAAGACGGCGTACGGCGCGGTGGCCGCCGCCTTTCCCAGGTCGGCGTCGGCGAAGACCAGGTTCGCCGACTTGCCGCCCAGCTCGAGGGTCACCCGCTTCACCTGCGCGGCGCAGCCGGCCATGATCCGGGTACCGACCTCGGTGGAGCCGGTGAAGCAGACCTTGCGGACCGCCGGGTGGGTTACGAACCGCTCGCCCACCACGCTGCCGGGCCCGGGCAGGACGGTGAAGACGCCCTCCGGCAGGCCGGCCTCGAGGGCCATCTCGGCCAGGCGCAGCGCGGTCAGCGGGGTCAGCTCGGCCGGTTTGAGCACGACGGTGTTGCCGGCCGCGAGGGCCGGGGCGAACCCCCAGCCGGCGATCGGCATCGGGAAGTTCCACGGCACGATCACCCCGACCACGCCGAGCGGCTCGTGGAAGGTGACGTCGAGCCCGCCGGGCACCGGGATCTGCCGGCCGGTCAGCCGCTCCGGCGCGCCCGCGTAGTAGTCGAGCACGTCACGGACGTTGCCCGCCTCCCACCGGGCGTTGCCGATGGTGTGCCCGGCGTTGCGCACCTCCAGCAGCGCCAGCTCCTCCCGGTGCGCGTCCACCACCGCGGCGAACCGCCGCAGCAGCCGGGCCCGGTCGCCCGGCGCCACCGCCCGCCAGGACTCGAAGGCCCGTGCCGCCCGACCGATCGCGGCATCCGTCTCACCGACCGACGCCCCCGCCACCGTCGCCAGCACCTGCCCACTGGCCGGATCCCAAACCTCACCCACGCCGCTCCCTCCCCCTCTCCCGCTCCCGCTCCGATGCGTCGATCATGGAGTTGTGGCACCGAACAGAAGCCGCCGACGGTGCGATCCGGGCGCCACAACTCCATGATCGACGGAGTTGGCGGGGGCGGGGGGTGGGAGGGGTGGGGGTGGGGGGTTAGAGGCGTTCGAAGCCACGGGTGAGCTCCCAGTCGGTGACCGCGGCGTCGAAGGCGGCGAGTTCGACCCGGGCGTGGTTGGCGTAGTGCGCGACGACCTCCTCGCCGAAGGCGTCCCGGGCCACCGCCGAGTCCTGCCAGAGGGCGAGGGCGTCGCGCAGCGTGCCGGGGACACGCTCGGCTTCGGCGTCGTCGTAGGCGTTGCCGGTGCACTCGTCGCCCGGCTCCAACTCCTGCTCGATGCCGTGCACCGCCCCGGCCACCAGCGCGGCGATCGCCAGGTACGGGTTGACGTCCGCCCCGGGCACCCGGCTCTCCACCCGCATCCCCTGGCCGTGCCCGACCAGGCGCAGCGCGCAGGTGCGGTTGTCGGTGCCCCAGCGCAGCGCCGTCGGGGCGAACGAGCCCGGCTGGTAGCGCTTGTAGGAGTTGATGTTCGGCGCGAACAGGATGCTGAACTCGCGCATGGTGGCGAGCAGCCCGGCCAGCACCCGCCGCCCGGTCACGCTCAGGTGCGCCGGCCCGTCGCCCAGCATCGCCGACGAGCCGGCGGCGTCCCGCAGCGAGAAGTGGATGTGGCAGGAGTTGCCCTCCCGCTCGTTCGGCTTGGCCATGAACGTGATCGACATGCCCTCCTGGGCGGCGATCTCCTTCGCCCCGTTCTTGTAGATCACGTGATGGTCGGCGCACCGCACCGCCTCGTCGTAGCGGAAGGCGATCTCGTGCTGGCCGAGGTTGCACTCGCCCTTCGCGCTCTCCGGGGTCAGCCCCGCGCCGGCCATCTCCCGGCGGATCCGGCGCAGCAGCGGCTCCACCCGGGCGGTGCCGAGCAGCGAGTAGTCGACGTTGTACTGGTTGGCCGGGGTCAGGTCGCGGTAGCCGCGCCGCCACGCCTCCTCGTACGAGTCGCGACAGAGCACGAACTCCAGCTCGGTGCCGGCGTACGCGGTCAGCCCGTGCGCGGCCAGCCGGTCGAGCTGGCAGCGCAGGATCTGCCGGGGCGAGGCGACCACCGGGCCGGAGCCGTCCAGCCACTCCAGGTCCGCCAGGAGCAGCACGCTGCCCGGCTGCCACGGCATCCGGCGCAGGGTGTCCAGGTCGGGTTTCATGGCGAAGTCGCCGTAGCCGCGCTCCCAGCTCGACATCGCGTACCCGTCGACGGTGTTCATCTCCACGTCGACCGCGAGCAGGTAGTTGCAGCCCTCGCTGCCGTGCGCGACGACCTGGTCCAGGAAGTAGGGGGCGTGGAACCGTTTGCCCTGCAGGCGCCCCTGCATGTCGGTGAGGGCCAGCACCACCGTGTCGATCTCGCCCTCGGCGACGGCGACGCGCAACTGTTCCAGCGTGAGCGGGGCTCTCTTCATCGGCGCGCCTCCATCACCAAGGTCTACTGGCAGAACCGGATCACCGTCAATGCCCCCTGCGGCCACCGTCGCAAACGCGATCGGCCGGACGCCGGAGCCGGGCCGGTCGCCGACGCCCCCGGACGCCGGCCGGGTACCGCTACCAGCCGGCGACGCCGGCCCGCTCGGGTCGTTCGTTTCCCTGGCCGCGCGGCATAGAATTCGCCAGTGGACACACCGGCCCGCACACCTCGGGTGCTCGTGCTCGGACTGGACCCCTACCGCGTGCCCGGGCCCTGGGACCCGAAGCCGGTGGCGGACGGCATCGAAGCCGGGCGCAGCCGCTTCACCGCGCACGGCGTGGCGGCCGAGTTCTGCCTGGTCGGTCTCGACGGCAGCGACGACATACCGGCCGTGATCACCGCCGCGCTCCAGGCGCGCCCCTGGGACTGCGTCGTCATCGGCGGGGGTGTCCGCAATCAGCTGGACCTGTTCGAACGCGTGGTCAACCTGGTCCACCGGCATGCGCCCGGGGCGGCGATCGCCTTCAACACCACTCCGACGGACACCTTCGAGGCAGCCGCCCGCTGGGTGCAGCTTCCCGGCTGACCGGGCGGACGGCGGCGCCACCGTTCGCCCGGTCCGGCATGGCCCGGCGGTCGGCGCGGGTCAGGCCGGTTCGTCGGCCGGCGCGGCGTCCGCGGCCGGTCGCGGTCCCGGCACGTCGACGGTACGGCGGGGACCGGTGAACCACTTCCGCGCCGAGGCGTACCACCAGACGGCCACGCCGAGCAGCACCCCGCCGATGGCGAGCGGCGCGTAGTTCACCGCCGTCCAGGTGAAGTCGGCGTTGCCCGGCACGCCCGCCGGCACGATCGGCAGCACGAAGTAGACGCTGATCACCGCGATCTCGATCACCGCGATCCAGCCGAGCAGCCGGTACCGGCGCCCCAGCGTCCACGGGCCGGCGACGAACCGGTTCCCCATCCGCAGCCGCAGGAAGATCGGGATGAGGAAGGAGAGGTAGAGCCCGATCACCGCCACGGAGACCACCGCGTAGAAGGCGACCGGGATGCCGGCCTTCTGGTAGAGCGCGGGCAGCGTCAGCACCAGCCCGGCGAGGGTGGCCGCGATGATCGCGTTGACCGGGGTGCCGTTGCGGTCCACCCGGGACCAGAGCCGCCAGCCGGGCACCGCCCGGTCCCGGCTGAACGCGTACGCCATCCGGGACATCGAGGTCACGCAGCTCATCCCGCAGAAGAACTGGCCGATGGTGGAGATGACGATGACCGCCTTGAAGAAGAACGGGGTCAACGAGGTCTCGAAGATCGCGCCGGAGAAGCCGCCGGCCTCGTTGATGGCGTCGACGTCGGTGGCCGCGAAGAGGAAGGCGAGCAGCAGGATCCAGCCGCCCACCGCGGAGTAGAAGATCGAACGCCAGAGGCCCTGGGCGGCAGCCTTCGACGCGCCGCGGGT
The DNA here is from genome assembly GCF_040655175.1 of Micromonospora sp. NPDC050495. NCBI lineage: Bacteria > Bacillati > Actinomycetota > Actinomycetes > Micromonosporales > Micromonosporaceae > Micromonospora > Micromonospora sp. NPDC050495. The sequence goes on from NZ_JBFAJK010000004.1 coordinate 267,667, forward strand.
CTCCTCGGAGACGTGCGCGCAGGCGTCGAAGCCGGTGATCGTGTACTGGGTGAGCAGGAAGCCCAACGGCAGCACGTAGAACCAGAAGGTCAGCCCGCCGGTGTCGCCGGCGCCGAAGCCGGAGTTGTTGAACCGCTCGGTGAAGACGAACTGGAAGCTCTGGTGGCGGTCGGGGACCAGGACCAGGATCAGCACCACCGCGGCCGCGCCGGCCACGTGCCACCAGACCGAGACGTTCTGGAGTACGTCGATGACGCGGTGGCCGTAGATGTTGATCAGGCCGTGCAGGGCCAGGATCACCACGAACAGCCCGAAGGTCTGGTGCGCGGTGCCGGCCCAGCCGTCGAAGAGCGCGGAGAGGGTCAGGTTGAGGAAGGTGGCGCAGCCGTAGTCGACCGAGGCGGTCACCGCGACCAGCCCGATCAGGTTGAGCCAGCCGGTGAACCAGCCGTGCACGGGCCGGCCCATGGTGGCCGCCCACCAGTAGATGCCGCCGGCCGTCGGGTAGGCGGACACCAGCTCGGCCATGCAGAAACCGATGATCAGGATGAACAGGGAGATCAGGGGCCAGCCCCAGGAGATCGCGACCGGGCCGCCGTTGTTCCACGCCTGGCCGAAGGTGGTGAAGCAGCCGGCCAGGATCGAGATGATCGAGAACGAGATGGCGAAGTTGGAGAAGCCGCTCCACTTGCGGTGCAACTCCTGCTTGTAGCCGAGTTCGGCGAGCCGTCGGGCGTCGTCGTCCATCGGTTGCTCGGCGGTCGGCGCGGGCGTCGTGGCCACTGCACACCTCCTCGAGGTGGATCCCCGGTACGAGTGCTCGCAGTGTGAGCCGGACGTTCAGGGCGGTCAATACGTCGCCGGTGGGGATTCCGCCGCCGCCAGGGCAAATTGCGTTGCCAACCCGGTCCGGTCGGGGGCATCCTGGAGCCCGTGACCAGGCCCGTTCGCGACGGGCCAGCACCGGGCGCTCGGCACCGCCCGGCCGCGCGGCGGCGCGGGACGTCCACCTCTCTCTCACTCCCGTACGGCGCTGCGCCGTACCCCCGGACGCCCCGCGCCGCCCGCACCCTTGCCGCTCCCGGCAGGGCCGCGGGACTCAGGCGAACAGCAGGCCGGCCACCCAGAGCGCCGCGATGACCAGGCCCGCCAGGAACTCGACCAGCATGGACAGCCCGGCCGCCTTCAACGCCTGCATGGTGGCCGGCCAGGCGAGCTGATGGCTGCCCAGGCGCAGCCGCTCGGCGCCCCAGATCCCGCCCACGAAGCCGATCGGCAGGCCGACCACCGGGATGACGAAGAACCCGACCAGCCCCAGCAGGCCGCCGGCCAGCAGGGACGACGTGGGCACCCCGGTGCGTTTCAGGTTCCGCCCCGGCCAGAGGTACTTGACCACGGTGCCACCGGCGGCGACCACGGTGGCGGCGGCCAGCACCGCCCAACGTCCCGGGCCGGCGGCGCCGAACAGCGCCCACACCAGCACCCCGCCCCAGCAGAGCGGCAACGCCGGCAGCCCCGGCACCACCACTCCGGCCAGCCCGGCCAGGATCGCCAGCGCGGCCACCACCGAGACCACCGCCTGCGTGTCGGTCACACTCACCGTGCTCCTCACCTCCTCCGCACCGGTCGGGGCGGGAACCCTTCCTTACCCAGCCAGCCGGGCGCGGATGTGGTCCGCCGGCACCGGAACGCCGAACCAGCGGCCCTGGCCGGTGTCGCAGCGCAACGCCCGCAGCCGCTCGGCCTGCGCCTCGGTCTCCACCGCCTCGGCGGTGACCCACAACTCCAGGGCGTGCGCCAACCGGACCAGCGCGTCGACGATCCGCTCGTCCCGGTGGTCGGCGACGGCGTCGGCGCCGTCGGCCCGGATCCCCTCGACGAACGGGCCGGCCAGCTTCAGGCAGTGGATCGGCAGCCGCCGCAGGTACGCCAGGTTCGAGTACCCGGTGCCGAAGTCGTCGATGGCCAGCCGTACCCCGAGGTCGGCGAGGCGGCGCAGGGAGCGCAACGGCTCCCCGGCGGTGCCCATGACGGCGCTCTCGGTCAGCTCCAGTTGCAGCAGCTCGGCGGGGAGGCCGGTGTGCTGCAGGGCCTCCGCGACCGTTTCCACGATCGCCGGGTCGTCGGCCTGCCGGGCGGCCAGGTTGACGCTCACGATCACCCGGGTTCCCGGGTACGCCCGGTGCCAGCTCTCCGCGTCCCGGCAGGCCTGCTTGAGCACCCACGCGCCGAGCTGGACGATCAGGCCGGTCTCCTCGGCCAGCCCGATGAACCGGTCCGGGCCGATCAGGCCCAGCTCGGGGTGCTGCCAGCGGACCAGCGCCTCCACCGCCACCAGCGAGCGGTCGAGCAGGGACACGATGGGCTGGTAGTGCACCACGAACTCGCCCCGGTCCAGCGCGGCCGGCAGCCCCGCCGCCAGGGCCGAGCGGGCGATGTCGGCGGCGCTGCGTTCCGGGTCGTAGACGGCCCAGCGGCCCCGCCCCTCCGCCTTCGCCCAGTAGAGGGTGGTGTCGGCGGCCTTCATCAGCTCCGAGGCGCTGGTCTCCGCGGCCGGGCACTCCACGATGCCGATGCTGGCCGACACGGCGAGCTGCTGGTCCCCGACGTGGATCGGGGCGGAGACCGCGGCCAGCGCCAACTCGGCCACCTCCACCGCGTCGTCGATGCCGCCGTCGGAGTCGACCAGCACGACGAACTCGTCGCCGCCCATCCGGGCCACCAGGTGGCCCCGGCCGGCCACGCAGTCGGCCAGCCGCCGGGCGATCACCTTGAGCAGCCGGTCGCCGAGGTCGTGTCCGAGGCTGTCGTTGATCGCCTTGAAGCCGTCCAGGTCGATGAAGCAGAGCCCCACCCGCTGTTCCGGCCCGGCGCCGGCGAAGACCTCGGCGAGCGTCTCGAAGAACAGCGTGCGGTTCGGCAGCCCGGTCAGCGGGTCGTGCAGGGCCTGGAAACGCAGCCGCTGCTGGAGCTCATACCGCTGGGTGATGTCCTCGATCATCGCGACGGTGAACCGGGGGCGGCCGTCGTCGTGCCGGATCAGCGACACGGCGAGGTCGGTCCAGACCACGCTGCCGTCCTTGCGGTGATAGCGCTTCTCCACCCGGACGCTGTCGTGCTTGCCCTCGATCAGCTCCTGGTACAGCTCCCACAGGCCGGCCGCGTCGTCGGCGTGGAACAGCGCCGCCACGTTGATCTCACGCAGCTCGTCGATGCGGTAGCCGAGCATGTCGGCGAACGGCTGGTTGACGTCGATGATGGTGCCGTCGATCCCGGCGATGCCGATCCCGATCGCCGCTCCGGTGAAGACCGCCCGGAACCGGGCCTCGCTGTCCCGCAGCGCCTGCTCCACCGCGTCCCGGGCCTGCCACGCCGAACGGGCGATCCGCTCCTGCTGGCTGAACGTCCGGTCCCGCAGCGCCCGGGCGAAGCCGGCGGCCAGCGCCGCCTGCAGGGCGGCGATCCGCTCACGCGCCTCGGGCAGGTCCACCTGGACCGGCAGCACCCAGGCCAGGAAGCGGTCGGCGAGCGCCCGGACCGACCAGTCGAGCACAGCGGGCTCGGTGAGGTGCGCCTCCACCAGGGCCCGCCCGACGTCCTCCGCCGCGTCGGCGGAGAACGTCGGGGCGGTCAGCGCCTGACCCAGCCGTACCGTGTGCACCAGCAGCAGCCGCTCGGTCTCGGCGGCGCTGAGCGGCACGAAGGCGATGCGGCGCACGGCCCGGGCCCATTCGGCGGCGTACGCCTGGGCGCCGGGCCGGCTGAACCCGCCCCCTTCGGGGTCCGGGGCGCGCATGTCGGCTCAGCCGGCAGCCCGGTCGTACCGGGCGACGCCGCCGAACGCCCCGAACCGCTCGGGGTGGTCGTCCACGTCGGACGGCGAGTCGGGCCGCCACAGCGGCATGTGCACGACGCCGGGTTCGAGCACGGTCCAGTCGCCGAAGAAGCCGGTGATCTCGGCGCGGGAGCGGAGCGTGATCTCGGTGGCGGTACGCGCTGAGAGCCGCTGCGCGTCGAGCATCTCCCGCGGCTGGTCCTCGAAGGTCGAGTGCGAGATGACCAGGAAGCTGCCCGGGGCGGCGGCGGAGCGGAGGGTGGCCAGGACGTCGGCGGGCCGGTCCTGGTCGGGGATGAAGTGCACCACCCCGGCGAGCAGGATGCCCAGCGGCCGGTCGAAGTCGATCACGCCGCTGGCCCGGGCCTGGTCCAGGATCAGCTTCGGCTCGCGCAGGTCGCCGTGCAGGGCGATGGCGCCGTCGTTGCCGGCGAGCAGTTCGCGGCTGTGCGCCACGGCGACCGGGTCGATGTCGACGTAGACGATCCGGGCCTCGGGGTTGGCGGCCTGGGCGACCTCGTGCACGTTGCCCACGGTGGGGATGCCCGAGCCGATGTCGAGGAACTGGTCGATGCCGGCGTCGAGCAGCACCCGTACGGCCCGGCGCAGGAACTCCCGGCCGGAGCGCATGGTGGCGGCCAGGTTCGGGGTCATGGCCGCGATCTGCTCGGCGAGCTGCCGGTCGATCTCGAAGTTGTGCGCGCCACCGAGGAAGTAGTCGTAGACCCGGGCCGCGCTGGGGCGGCTGAGGTCGATCTCGGTGGGAAGTCCGTCCGGCGTCTGCATCGCTCGGTCCCCCAGGTCGTCGCCGCGCCCGCCGGCCACCCCCGGGACCGACCCGCGCGCTCGTGTGATCGTGTGGTCCACACCACTCTATGCGCGCGTTCCCAGCTACGGGAGATCCGCTTTTGACGATCGGCTTGCCGGCCGAGCCGGATCCCGGACAGTTGCGTCCGCCGACGGCGGCGAACCATCCGGGACGCGGAAGGCGGAGCGGCTCAGTCGGCGGCTTCGAGGAGCAGCGCGATGCCCTGACCGACGCCGATGCACATGGTGGCCAGCGCCCGGCGGCCGCCGCGGCGGCGCAGTTCCAGGGCCGCGGTGAGGGCCAACCGGGCGCCGCTGGCGCCCAGCGGGTGGCCGAGGGCGATCGCCCCGCCGTTCGGGTTGACGTGCTCGGCGTCCTCCGGCAGCCCCAACTCGCGCAGCACCGCCACGGACTGGGCGGCGAACGCCTCGTTCAGCTCGATCACGTCGACATCGGCGAGCGCCACGCCCCGCCGATCGAGCAGCTTGCGGGTGGCCGGCACCGGCCCGATGCCCATGATCCGCGGCGGTACGCCGGCCGCCGCCGCCCCGCTGACCCGGGCCAGCGGGGTGAGGCCGTACCGGTCGACGGCCGCCGCGGAGGCGACCAGCAGCGCCACCGCGCCGTCGTTGACGCCGGAGGAGTTGCCGGCGGTCACCGTGCCACCGTCGCGGAACGGGGTGGGCAGCGCGGCGAGCTTCTCCAGCGAGGTCTCCCGCGGGTGCTCGTCGACCTCGACCAGCTTCGTCTCCCGCTTGCCGGCCGGCACGGTGACCGGCACGATCTCCTCGGCCAGCCGCCCGTCGGCCTGCGCCTTCGCGGCCCGCTGCTGGGAGCGGAGGGCGAACTCGTCCTGCGCGGCCCGGTCGACGTCGAAGTCCGCCGCCACGTTCTCCGCCGTCTCCGGCATCGAGTCGATGCCCCACTGCTTCTTCATCAGCGGGTTGACCAGCCGCCAGCCGATGGTGGTGTCGTACACCTCGGCGGTGCGGGCGAACGCGGTGGTGGCCTTCGGCATGACGAAGGGCGCCCGGCTCATGCTCTCCACCCCGCCGGCCACGACGAGGTCGGCCTCGCCGGCCACGATCGACCGGGCGGCGGTGGCCAGGGCGTCCAGGCCGGAGCCGCAGAGCCGGTTGACCGTGCTGCCGGGGACCTCCTCGGGCAGCCCGCCGAGCAGCGCGGCCATCCGGGCGACGTTCCGGTTGTCCTCGCCGGCCTGGTTGGCGCAGCCCAGGATCACGTCGTCGGTGCGGGCCCAGTCCACCGACGGGTGGCGGGCGACCAGTTCGCGGATCACGTGGGCGGCCAGGTCGTCGGGGCGTACCCCGGCGAGGGCGCCGGCGTACCGGCCGATCGGGGTGCGGACTCCGGCGACGAGATAGGCCACGGTCATGGTGCGGCGTCCTTCGGGGGTGGAAGGGGCTGGCGGTGGGTCGCCCGCCGGGTCACGGGGGCACCCGGCGCCAGGATATCGGCGCCTGGAACGGATAGGTTGACGGCATGGCCCGGGCCCAGTTCAGCGCAGAGACCGCCGGCAGCGGCGCCTTCGTCCGCCAGCCCAACCGGTTCACCGGTCGGGTCACCCCGCACTCCACCTCGCCGGAGGGCGGTGGCCCCGACGACCAGGGCCGCTGGCCGCTGGAGGCGGGCCGGTACCGGTTGATCTGGTGCCGGGCCTGCCCGTGGGCGCACCGGGCCCGGATCGTGCGCGGCCTGCTCGGCCTGGACGAGGTGATCTCGCTGGGCACCGTCGACCCGATCCGGGACGAGCGCGGCTGGCGGTTCAGCCTCGACCAGGACGGCTTCGACCCGGTGCTGGGCATCGGCTTCCTCAGCGACGCGTACCTGGCCACCGACGCCGACTACACCGGCCGGGTGACCGTGCCGGCGCTGGTGGACACGCTGACCGGGCGGGTCGTCACCAACGATTACCCGCAGCTCACGGTGGATTTCTCCACCGAGTGGCGGCGGTTCCACAAGCCGGGCGCGCCGGACCTCTACCCGGTCGAGCTGCGCCCGGAACTGGACGCGCTGATGGCCGAGATCCACCGGGACGTGAACAACGGCGTCTACCGCTGCGGCTTCGCCACCTCGCAGGAGGCGTACGACGAGGCGTACACGGCGCTCTTCGCCCGGCTGGACGCGCTGTCGGAGCGGCTCGCCGGCCGGCGGTACCTGATGGGCGAGCAGATCACCGAGGCGGACGTGCGGCTCTTCACCACGCTGGTCCGCTTCGACGTGGCGTACCACGGGCACTTCAAGTGCAACCGGCAGAAGCTCACGGAGATGCCGGTGCTCTGGGCGTACGCCCGCGACCTCTTCCAGACCCCGGGCTTCGGCGACACGGTCGACTTCGACCACATCAAGCGCCACTACTACGCCACCCACGAGATGATCAACCCGAGCCGGATCGTGCCGCTCGGTCCGGACCTGTCCGGCTGGACCACGCCGCACGGGCGCGGCTGATCCCGTCCCCTTCCCTTCTCTTCTTTTCCCCGCCCTCCTCCCGGCCAGGCCTGAACTCGCCCATCGACCCGCACTCAGGGTGATGCTCACCGAGAGTCAAATCCGCTCCTGATGCGGCACTCCCCCTCGAAGCTCCTAAGCCACGAATTCGGACAAACCCACCACCTGCGTCGCACACACGCCAGGCCCGCCCCCCGCCTTTGCTCTGCAGCCATCGACGCATCGCTCCACACACAGTCACTGCTGCGCCGATGGCTGCAGAGCAAAGGGAGTCGGAGAAGGGGTGCCGAGGCGGGCAGATTGTCACCCACGGTGACTGGGGCGAGCCCTGCGCGGGCGACCGGACACCCCCGCCAGCGTCCGACAGCGCCCAACGACCGCACCGAGGGGCCGCACCGAGGGGCCGCGCCGGGAGGCCGCGCCGCGGGCCACGCCCGGGGGGCACGCCCGGGGGCCACGCTTGGGAGGTCGCCCCGGGCCGGGCCGACGATCATGACGAACGGGTCAGCGGGTCGAAAACAGGGCTGTAAGGATCGTCACGCCATTCGCTCCTTCCAGCGGGGGCCGGCCGGGAGTAGCGTCGGCGGGCGATGACCAATGTCTGGCACCTGACCGTGCGCCTGTACGTCGACCTCCGACGGCAGGCCAGCGGCATCTGTCCGGCGCAGCCACTCTCCTGACGCTGCCCCGTTCACCCCCACCAGACCTTGGACACGATCCCATGGCTTCCGCCCTGCGCAAGTTTCCCTTTTCCCTGCAGATCCTGCTCGGCCTAGTCCTCGGCGTGGCGCTCGGCTTCCTCGCCCGCGCCAACGACCTCGCCTGGCTGACCAGCACCCTCGACACCGTCGGACACCTCTTCGTCCAGCTACTCAAGCTGGCCGTACCGCCGCTGGTCTTCACGGCCATCGTGGTCAGCGTGGTCAGCCTCCGTGGCGTGGCCAATGCCGCCCGTCTGGCGCTGAAGACGCTGCTCTGGTTCGGCATCACCGCCCTGATCGCGGTGAGCATCGGCATCGGCCTCGGCCTGCTCACCAACCCCGGCAAGGGCGTCACCCTCGACGTGGCCGGCGCCGCCGCGCCGAAGAAGACCGGCTCCTGGACCGACTTCCTCACCGGCATCGTGCCGACCAACCCGGTCGGCGCGTTCGTCGAGGGCAACGTCCTCCAGATCGTCTTCCTCGCCCTGGTGGTCGGCGCCGCCGCGCTGCTCATCGGCGAGGCCGCCGAGCCGTTCGTGACGCTCAACCGCTCCGTGCTCGCCATCGTGCAGAAGGCGCTCTGGTGGGTCATCCGGCTCGCCCCCATCGGCACCCTCGGCCTGATCGGCAACGCCGTCGCCTCGTATGGCTGGGACCTGCTGGCCCCGCTCGCCAAGTTCACCAGCTCCGTCTACATCGGCTGCGCCATCGTGCTCTTCGTGGTCTACCCGGTGCTGCTGCTGGCCGCCGGCCGGCTCAACCCGCTGCGCTTCTTCGCCGGCGCCTGGCCCGCCATCGAGCTGGCGTTCGTCTCCCGCTCCTCGGTGGGCACCATGCCGGTGACCCAGCGCTCCGTCGAGCGCCTCGGCGTCCCCCGCGAGTACGCCTCCTTCGCGGTGCCGTTCGGCGCCACCACAAAGATGGACGGCTGCGCCGCCATCTACCCGGCCCTCGCCGCGATCTTCGTGGCACAGGTCTTCGGGGTGCACCTGGGCGTCGCCGACTACCTGCTGATCGCCTTCGTCTCGGTGGTCGGCTCGGCGGCCACCGCCGGTCTGACCGGCGCGATCGTCATGCTCACCCTGACCCTGAGCACGCTGGGTCTGCCGCTGGCCGGCGCCGGCCTGCTGCTGGCGATCGACCCGATCCTCGACATGATCCGCACCGCCACGAACGTGGCCGGCCAGGCCGTCGTGCCGACCATCGTGGCCGCCCGCGAAGGCACCCTCGACCGCACCGCGTACGACTCGGCCGGCCGGCGCGAGCTGGTGACGCCGGACGAGACCGACCGCCCGGCGGACCGGCTCCAGCCGGTACCCGCCTGATCTCCATCCCCGGCGGGGGAGGGCCCATGGCCCTCCCCCGCCGCCTGCTGAAGGATGACGGCATGAGCGCCCTGTTCACTCCCCTGGCCCTGCGGGGCGTCACCCTGCCCAACCGGGTCGCGATGGCCCCGATGTGCCAGTACAGCGCCGGCCCGGACGGTCTGCCCACCGACTGGCACCGGGTGCACCTCGGCTCCCGCGCGGTCGGCGGGGTCGGGCTGCTCCTCACCGAGGCCACCGCCGTGCTGCCCGAAGGGCGGATCAGCCCCCAGGACACCGGCCTCTGGTCCGACGCGCACGTCGACGCGTGGCGCCCGATCACCGCGTTCGTCGCCGCCCAGGGGGCGGTGCCGGCGGTGCAGCTCGCGCACGCCGGGTTCAAGGCGTCGACGTACCGGCCGTGGGCCGAGCACCGGGGCGGCGTGCCCGACGTCGAGGGCGGCTGGACCCCGGTCGGCCCGGGCGACGAGGCGTTCCTGCCCGACTACCGGCGCCCGGCCACGCTCGACGACGCCGGCATCGCCGCGGTGATCGAGGCGTTCGCCACCGCCGCGACCCGGGCGCTGGCCGCCGACTTCGCCGCCGTGGAGATCCACGCCGCGCACGGCTACCTGCTGCACGAGTTCCTGTCCCCGCTGACCAACCACCGCACCGACGGCTACGGCGGCGACCGAGCCGCCCGGATGCGGCTCACCCTGGAGGTGGCCCGCGCCGTGCGCGCCGCGGTCGGCGAGGCGGTGCCGGTGCTCACCCGGATCTCCGCCACCGACTGGGTGGACGGCGGCTGGACGGTCGAGGACAGCGTGGTGCTCGCCGGCGAGCTGGCCGCGGCCGGAGTGGACCTGATCGACGCGTCCTCGGGCGGCGCCGCGGCCACCGCGACCGTCCCCGTCGGCCCCGGCTACCAGGTGCCGCTGGCGGCGCGGATCCGCCGCGACGCCGGCATCGCCACCGGCGCGGTCGGCCTGATCGTCGAGCCGGAGCAGGCCGAGCAGATCGTCGCCGCCGGCGAGGCCGACCTGGTCCTGCTCGGCCGGGAACTGCTCCGCGACCCGTACTGGCCCCGCCGCGCCGCCGCCAAGCTCGGCGCCGCGCCCGCCTGGCCCAACCAGTACACCCGCGCCTCCTAACTCGAAAATCGACCGTAACTTGACGTGCGGCAGCATCCCGCGTCGCGGAGCGGCGCGGGATGGGTCTTGTTGGGTGGTGCGTTAGGCGGC